>JBPCWB010000808.1:0-3497 GCA_051009955.1 Hyphomicrobiaceae bacterium
CAAGCGCAAGCTTGGTCGAACAGGTCTTGAGGTCACCGCGTTAGGCATGGGCGGCGCGCCACTCGGCGACATTTACGACAGTCTCGACGATGACGTTGCTATCGCCACGGTCGAGGCGGCTGTGGAGTGTGGCGTGACGCTTTTCGATGCCGCACCACTCTACGGCCAGGGCATGGCTGAGCATCGCTACGGCACGGGGTTGCGCCGCCATCTGCCGGATGACCTCGTGTTGTCAACCAAAGTCGGCAGATTGCTGGTTCCCGCACCGCAAGGCCGGACCAAGCGGACGCGTTTCGTCGGCGGTCTCCAATTCGATGTGGTCGACGACTACAGCTACGACGGTGCCATGCGCTCGTACGAGCAGTCGATCGTGCGCTTCGGGTTGCCCAGAATCGATATCCTCCTCATCCATGATGCCGATCCATGGGGTCACGGGCCTGTCGAAGGACCCAAGCGCTATCGGGAGGCCATGGAGGGTGCCTACCGCGCCCTCGATCGACTACGATCCGAGGGCCTGATCAAGGGGATTGGATTTGGCACCAACGATCCGGTCTATGCCGCCAATTTTCTGCGTGACGGTGACTTTGACTGTTTCCTGTTGGCCGGACGCTATTCGTTGCTTGAGCAGCCGGGTCTGACTGAGGTCTTGCCGCTTGCATCATCCAAGAATGTCGGTGTCATGCTGGGCGGTGTCTTTAATTCCGGCATCCTGGCGACCGGACCGATTGAGGGCGCCCGCTACAATTATACGCCGGCACCCACCGATATTCTCGACAAGGTCAGAAAAATCGAGGCCGTCTGCCAGCGTCACGCGACACCCTTGGCGACAGCCGCGGTGCAGTTTTGTATTGGCCATCCGCAAGTTTCATCAGTGGTTCTGGGCGGCGTCCGACCGGCCGAGGTTCAACAGAACGTCTCCGCCATCACCGCAGATGTGCCGGTCGATCTCTGGTCCGAACTCAAGGCTGAAGGTTTGCTGACCGCCGACGCACCGGTCCCCTCCGGGAAGACTGCGTGAGCGCTGTTACGTGTCGCCGAACGCCGCGGCTCGGGGTTGGTTCTTGAGCCGCATTCGATACGACGTCTGCCCTCGGCAAGGGCGCCCGGAGAAAAGGCGCCCGTGAGCATTATCCCATTCAAATGCCGACGTGTTCCGCAACGGCCGAAGTCGCTACACTTTGGTCCAATTGTTGTGCAATTTAAGGTAGCAAGGGGTAACGTCGGGCTACATAAAAAGAACTGAGGGGAGACCGCCGTGAGCGTGCAAGACAAGACAGATATCAACGTCTATGTGGGACGGCGGCTCAAGGCGTTGCGTGAGGCGCGCAGTGTCGATCCTGAGAAGTTGGCTGCCATCCTAAGTATATCAATGGCGAAATATTCGGAGTACGAGTTAGGCCGTGCCCAGATATCGGCCGGAACCCTACTCGATCTTTGCTGCTTCTTCGATCTGCCGGTGACCTATTTTTTCTCGGATTTCGAGTATCACACTGCAATGCGCGACGGTCAGTTTCCGTCCGAGTCTGACCGCTCCAGCACCTGACCTCACACCGGCGCCTGATCAAATTCGTCCCATTGCAACATGGTCCTTGCTGCAAGAGCTGGACACGCCTGCTTCCTTCCGCGAACTGAACGAGAGCCACATTCGGCCATCCTGATTTTTTCGGGTTGATTCGAACGGCAGAGCTATCGCAAACTCTCCGGGTACTTTGTATATTTACTTAGTTTCTTTTCGATCGGGCCGTTGCGGATCTTTGGCGAGTTCCGGACATAGGCGCCCGATGAGTGGGAGTTCACCATGGCAGCCGAAAACCCCAACGTCACCATTCTTAGAAAACTCTACCGGGATTGGCACGAGACCAAGGGTCAGAGCGTCGATAGCTTCATGGAACTGATGGCGGATACCATTGCGTTTTCGTCACTCGCGAACGGCGCCCAGGGCGCAGAATTCACCAAACCATGTGCCTGCCCTGCCGACGTGCGCGGATATTTCGACGGGCTATTGGAAAACTGGACCATGCTTCATTATCGGGTCGACGAATACATCGCCGACGGCGATCGCGTTGTTGCCGTTGGTCACACGGCTTGGACAAACAAGGCAACGGGGAAGACCTGCGAGACCCCGAAGGTCGACGTCTGGTCGTTCAGCGACGGACGCATTACGTCTTTTGCAGAATACTACGATACGGCCGCACTGTTTGCAGCCGCGACCTGATAGGTCTGCGACGTCTCCCATTGACGTCACACAGCACTGTCAACGCCGCGCCCTGACTACGCCGAAAGGTAGGCCTGAAATCCAAAGCAAGGTCGCACCGATTGACTCCGCCGTCTTCAGTAGATTTTCTGCACGATGGGCCTCGGCTTGGCTACGCTGGCAATGGGAAGCGATGACGTGCCTGCTGAAAACGAAATTTTGGCCGGACGCATCGGCGACTCGCGTCGGCGAATAGAGGATCAGCGGTTGCTCACCGGGCAAGGTGACTTCACGGCCGACATCTTGCCGGAAGCCGTCTGCTACGCCGCAATCGTTCGTGCAACACTGGCCCATGCCAGAATTCAATCCATCGATACCTCGCGCGCAGAACATGCGCCTGGCGTCGTGACAATATTGACTGGCGCGGACGTCTTGGCGGACGGCCTCGAACCTATTCCACATGAGCCGAATTGGACGGGACCACCCGATGCTGAGTTGCACCTTCCGACCGGGTTCAATGTCTTTGTGACGAAGCATACCGTTCTGGCATTGGACACTGTACGCCACGTCGGCGAGGCGATCGCCATTGTGGTCGTAGAAACGTCTGCAGAAGCAGCCGACGCCGCCGAACTGATCGAGGTGGACTATGAGCATTTGCCTGCCGTCGTCGATGCTCGCGAGGCTATGGCGCCTGATGCGCCAGAGCTATGGCCTGACTGCCGACGCAATCTTGCTTTGACTTGCGAGGTCGGCAACCGTGAAGCCACAACGCGCGCGGACATGGTGCCGGCGATCAAGACCATCATCTCGGAGTATCCCGCGCAATCTCATCCGCACGGCATTCGACCGGGCGGTGAAGGCGGCACCACGCCAGCACTGGCATTGCTTGTTAACGCCATCATTGATGCGTTGTCAGGCTACGGTATCGAGCACATTGAATTCCCGACGACACCGGAACGAGTCTGGCAGGCCATTGCTGCTGCCCGACAGCGCTGAGCGCACTCAATTGATATCACTGTGGTGCAGTCAACAGATCGACAGCTCAAGAATGCCCCATAAGCTTAGTCGCGCCGTGCGCTTCGCCGTCAGCAGTCAGGCCGTCTGCCGCGCGCCGGCCGAGCGCGAAACTCGCGTGACGCGCTGCGCCGCAAATGTATGCCCTGCTTCGGTCACAAGCACCTGCGGCCCGGACACACTGTCAAACACCCGCGTGACAAATCCCCGGTCAACGGCATCCTCCCAGACCGTCAGCCGCGGGCACGATGTGCGCCACGCGTCCATGACGTCGGCATAGGGCTTTGGT
>JBPCWB010000809.1:0-4712 GCA_051009955.1 Hyphomicrobiaceae bacterium
GCAATAATATGCGCGAAATGCGCCTTGGCGATCTTGGCTTCTTCTATCATTCCAATGCCGGCAAGGACATCGTTGGCATCTGCGAGATTTGCGCGCTCGCGCATCAAGACTCGACCACGGATGACGAAAGATGGGACTGCGTCGATGTCCGAGCCGTGTGCGCCATCCCCAAGCCGGTGACGCTGACGGCCGTCAAAGACAACCCGAAACTCTCTGAGATGGCCCTGGTCGCAGCGATGCGGCTCTCGGTGCAACCGGTCACCACAGCGGAATGGGCGACGGTCTGCAAAATGGGTGGCCTCGATCCAAAGTCGATCAAGCGGTGATTCCGCCATCCGTCGACAACGACGACCGGCGCCAGTTCGTCCTGGACAACACACGCCTACTCAATCCGCCCCTCGTGCCGGAGATCGTCCTGCATCTGGCAGAGGAATCTCTACCGCTGTGGGAAAAGACGGAAGAGCAACTCGGCAAGATGAATGTGCCGCCGCCGTACTGGGCCTTTGCCTGGGCTGGTGGACAGGCGCTGGCACGCTACACGCTGGATCATCCCGATGTCGTCCGTAATGCTCATGTCATTGATCTTGGCGCCGGCTCCGGGCTTTGCGCCATCGCGGCAAGTCTTGCCGGCGCAGCGGACGTGCTGGCAGCTGACGTTGACCCTTTCTCGGAACACGCCATGGCGCTGAACGCAACAGTCAACTCCGTCAATTTGCGCATTACAGTCGATGATCTACTTTCAGAGCCACCGCTTGAATGCGACGTGCTCCTGATAGGCGATCTTTTCTACGAGAAGGATCTGGCCGACCGTGTCATGGTGTGGGCGCGGACGATCGCCCAAACCGGCGGAGACGTGTTGGTTGGCGACCCGAACCGCAGCTTCTTCCCCGTGGACAGCTTCGAGAAAGTCGCCGAGTATTCCGTGCCGGTGACGCGGGCGTTGGAAGACTCGGAAATCAAACGGACGTCGGTCTGGCGCTTGCCCGTGTGACCGCGCCGGACCCGCCCATTGGTCCAACACAGGAGTGCGACATGGAATTCGCAGGGATCAATTATTATGCCATCCCGGTGGCCGCAGTCATCAGTTTCATTTTCGGCGGGATTTGGTACAGCGTTCTGGCCAATCCGTGGATGGACGCGGTCGGCAAGACTGCCGAGCAAATCAAGTCCCAGAGTGCCGGTTATCCTTTTCCGCCGGCGTTCGCTGTTGCGATCGTCAGTCAGCTCGTCATGGCCTGGGTGCTGGCGGGACTGATCGGTCATCTTGGACCGGGTCAGGTCACGCTTGCGAACGGCATCATCTCCGGAGCATTCGCCTGGCTGGGATTCGTCGCCACGACACTTGCAACCAACCACGGTTTTCAAGGTAGCAAGACAAAGCTCACCATCATCGACGGAGCACACTGGCTTGGTGTGCTCGTTCTCCAGGGGGGCGTGATCGGCCTCATGGGTGTCTGATGATCTGCTCCTTGCACGGGGGCCGGCCCCGACTACGACGAACGGGGCATTTGCGTCCGGCGCGCGCTTTGTCATAATGCGGAATGGCCGCTTGAAGTACGAAAATCGGAGGAATTCCAGGGATGTCCGAGACGCACATTTATCCAGTTCCAGCCGAATGGTCTGCCCGAGCTTGGGCGGACGATGCGAAATACAATGAAATGTACGAGCGCTCCATCTCTGATCCCGACAGCTTTTGGGGTGAGATGGGCAAGCGGATCGATTGGATCAAGCCATATACGAAAGTCAAGAACACGACTTTTGCGCAGGAAGACGTCTCTATCAAATGGTATGAGGACGGCACGCTGAACGTTTGCGCCAACTGTGTTGACCGCCACGTCAAGACGCGCGGTGACCAGGTCGCGATCATCTGGGAAGGCGACGATCCCACCGACGACGAGCAGATAACTTACAATCAGCTCCTGGAGCGCGTCTGCAAATTCGCCAACGTCATGCTGGCCAACGGAGTCAAGAAGGGCGACCGGGTCACGATCTATATGCCGATGGTACCGGAAGCGGCCTACGCCATGTTGGCGTGTGCGCGCATCGGTGCGGTGCACTCCATCGTCTTTGGTGGCTTCTCACCGGATAGCCTGGCTGACCGGATCGTCAATGCTGACTCGAATTTCGTCATTACGGCGGACGAAGGCATTCGCGGCGGACGTAGCATTCCACTCAAGAACAATACCGATTCCGCCATTGCGAAAAGCGGACGCAACGATGTCAAAGTGCTGGTCGTCCGCCGAACTGGCGGTGACGTGTCCTGGGATCCATCACGAGATCTCTGGCTGCACGAGGAACTCGTCAAGGCCAACTCTGACTGCCCGCCGGCGGAAATGAATGCGGAGGATCCGCTCTTCATTCTCTACACATCCGGATCGACCGGCAAACCGAAAGGCGTTCTCCATACGACCGGTGGCTACATCACCTGGGCATCGATGACGCATCAGTATGTCTTCGACTACCATGACGGCGATGTCTATTGGTGCACCGCCGACGTCGGCTGGGTGACGGGCCACAGCTACATCGTCTACGGTCCGCTGGCCAACGGCGCCATAACGCTGATGTTCGAAGGCGTGCCCAACTATCCGACTGCTTCCCGGTTCTGGCATGTCGTCGACAAGTGGGATGTGAGCATATTCTATACCGCACCAACGGCCATTCGCGCGTTGATGGGTGCCGGCGATGATTTCGTCAAGCGCACGGACCGTTCATCGCTGCGCCTGCTCGGCTCCGTCGGCGAACCCATCAACCCGGAAGCCTGGGAGTGGTATTACAAGGTGGTCGGCGAAAGCCGCTGCCCCATCGTCGACACCTGGTGGCAGACAGAAACCGGCGGCATCATGATCACCCCGCTCCCCGGTGCAACGAAATTGAAGCCGGGCTCAGCTACGCGACCGTTTTTCGGCGTACAGCCGGCGCTGGTCGACGAGAAAGGCACGGAGCTGGACGGCGCAACTGAGGGCAACCTGATCATCAAGGACAGCTGGCCCGGCCAGATGCGCACGGTCTACGGCGACCACGAGCGGTTCATTCAAACCTACTTCTCAACCTATCCGGGCACCTACTTCACCGGTGACGGCTGCCGCCGCGACGAGGATGGATACTATTGGATAACCGGTCGTGTCGACGACGTGATCAACGTCTCCGGCCATCGCATGGGGACGGCGGAAGTGGAATCGGCCCTCGTCGCGCACCCGAAGGTTTCCGAGGCGGCGGTCGTTGGATATCCGCACGAAATCAAAGGGCAGGGCATCTACTGCTATGTCACGCTGATGGCTGGTGAAGAAACTGCTGACGATCTCAAAAAGGAACTGCGCGATTGGGTGCGCACCGAGATCGGCCCGATTGCATCACCGGACCTCATTCAATTCGCGCCAGGATTGCCAAAGACGCGCTCCGGCAAGATCATGCGCCGCATTCTGCGCAAGATCGCGGAAGACGATTTCTCCAATCTGGGAGATACGTCGACATTGGCCGAGCCCGCCGTGGTCGACGACCTGATCGAGAATCGCCAGAACAAGTGAGCCAGAACAAGTAAGAACGTATCGATGACCAAGCACGGCGGCCGCGTCCCTTGCGGGAGGCGGTCGCTTTGTCAGGTCGATCGGTCTCGGTCCTTTGGGACGTCCTCATGGAACAACTGCAGACCAGACGTCTTCGACAAGACGTTGCGCCTTTTGGGAACACGCCTCACTGAAGCGGACCGGCAAGTCTGCCGGAACATGCAGCTCGCGCGCATCTTTCAGCTCCTGGCCTAGGAACGGGCTGGAAGCGGGGATCGCGTTTGCGTACTTCGAGAAGTTCGATTGGATGGCCATATTGCCCGGGTCCATGGCGAAATTCATGAAAGCTCGAGCCGTTTCCACGTTCTTGGCACCAGTCGGCACAACGAGGCTATCAAACCAGCCGACCACACCTTCCTTGGGAAGCGCGTATCTGACGTGCGGGTTATCCTCCAGGCGCGCGCGCAATGCATCCCCGCTCCAGATGCCGGTCATGATTATCTCATCGATTGCGATGCGTTGGCGTGTTCGTTGATTGGAGTAGAGCAGCACCGACTCCTTCTGGCGCAAAAGCAGGTCGCGCACCTTTAACATCGTTGCCTGATCCTCACTGCAGATTTCCGTTCCGAGGTAAATGTGCGCCAAATTGATCGTTTCGTCTGGGCTGCTTAGCACCTGCAGTCGACCTTTGATCTCGGGCCGCGGCTCGAAATACTCCCCGAGCGAGCTGCCGTTGCCCGAATAGAGATCGGCCCGGTAGGCGAAGGACGCCGTGCCCCAATGCCACGGTGCCGAGTATTCTTGTTTCGGGTCCCAGCTCGGTTTGCGCCAACGTTCATCAATGTTCTTGAAGTTCGCCATCTCGTGAACGTGGACTTTTTGGAGCATGCCCTCCCGCACCATGGCCTCGATGACGTTCTGGGTCGGCACCACGAGATCGTAGTCGCCGGCGCCGGATCTCAGCTTGGCCAGAAGTTCTTCGTTCGATTGGTAAGTTTCGAGACTCACTCTTACACCGGTCTCGCGCTGGAATTTCTGGATCAGTTCCGGCGCGGTGTAATCCTCCCAATTGTAGATCTTGAGGTCTTGGGCCACTGCCCCCACAAAGCTCAGGAACAAGGCTGTTGCGAACGTCGCTGCGGTTCTCAGGATCATTGTGTCGTCCTCACCGGATCAAATCTGCGCATCCGGCCAATGAAACCCACGCTC
>JBPCWB010000810.1:0-3410 GCA_051009955.1 Hyphomicrobiaceae bacterium
ACTGCTCGATTTGCTTGGCGCCGAGGCCTTCAATGTCAAATGCGTTGCGCGAAACGAAATGTTTGAGCCGCTCCTTGGCCTGCGCCGGGCAAATCAGCCCACCGGTGCATCGGCGCACGACATCAGCTTCACCGGTCTTTTCGTCGATCTCGCGTTCCGCGGCACTCCCACAAGCCGGACAAACCGTTGGAAACACGAAAGCCTTCGCGTTCTTGGGCCGCTTCTCTTCAACGACGCCCAGCACCTGAGGTATCACGTCGCCGGCACGTTGGATGCGCACGGTATCCCCAATACGCACATCCTTGCGCGCGATCTCATCCTCGTTGTGGAGCGTTGCATTCGATACGACGACTCCCCCAACCGTAACGGGCTCCAGCTTGGCGACCGGTGTCAGTGCACCGGTCCGGCCGACCTGGATTTCGATGTCGCGGAGAACTGTGGTCGCCTGTTCTGCTGGAAACTTGTGCGCAATCGCCCAGCGCGGAGCCCGCGAAACAAATCCCAACCGTTGCTGCCAATCGAGACGGTCGACCTTGTAGACGATCCCATCGATATCGTAGCCCAGCGTCGCGCGCTGCTCTGCCATTTCGGCATAATAGGATAACAGCTCATCAGCTGTCTGGCAGACCCGCATCAGCGGATTTGTTGGCAGACCCCATCGCTCAAAGGCCGAGACCACACCCGAATGCGTCGCCGCAGGCAGGGCCGATGCCTCACCCCAGGCGTAGGCAAAAAACCGCAGCGGCCGGGACGCCGTGATCTCGGAATCGATTTGCCGCAGAGATCCTGCGGCGGCATTGCGCGGATTTGCAAATACTTTGCTGTCCGTTGCGGCTTGAGCCTCATTCAAGGCCGTAAAGTCGGCATGGCTGAGATAGATCTCGCCCCGAATGTCGATCGTCTCCGGAACGTCCTTGCCGACGAGTTTTTGCGGCAATTCATCCAACGTCGCGACATTGGCCGTGACGTTCTCGCCAACGGCACCGTCGCCACGTGTCGCCGCCTGCATGAACACGCCATCGTCGTATCGGATCGATATCGACAATCCATCGATCTTGGGCTCGGCGGTAAAGGCCAGGGGTTCGGAAGCATCCAGCTTTAGAAATCGACGAATGCGCTCTTCGAATTCGCGCAAATCGTCTTCGTCAAAAGCGTTACCCAACGACAACATCGGGACGCGGTGGCTAACCTTTCCAAAGGCCTCGGAGGGGGCACTGCCGACTGTCGAGGAGGGACTATCGTCACGGATCAGATCCGGAAATCGCTCTTCGATAGCGGCGTTGCGCAGACGCAGAGCATCATAGTCGGCGTCCGAGATCTCAGGTTCGTCATCGGCGTGATATAATTGATCATGACGCGCGATCTCTTGCGCCAACCGCGCAAGTTCCCCTTCCGCCTCCGCGGCGGTCAACTTCGCGATGGATTTCTCTGGTTTGGCGGGCCCGGTCATGCGCAAAGCGGCCTTCCCTAATCTGGGTTCAGCCGCAGATTAAACCGTGCCGTTCAAATTCTAAAGATTGATCGACGGAAGTTTGATGTTCTTCCACGCTTGCGACAACCAGGACCCCGTATCCTCGCGCGGCGCCAATCCGTCTGACTGAAGCAACGTATAGGAGTCCTTGTACCACGGCGATCTTGGGAAGTTGTGGCCGAGAATAGCCGCAGCATTCTGGGCCTCTTGTTTGAGACCGAGGGCCATGTAGGCCTCGGTCAAACGCATCAGCCCTTCTTCGACATGCTTGGTTGTCTGATACTTCGACACCACGACCTTGAAGCGATTGACCGCAGCCATGTAGTTGTGGCGTTTCAGGTAAAACCGGCCAACCGTCATCTCATTCGCGGCTAGCGTATCCGTTGCAATGCGAATTCGGTTACTCGCATCGCGCGCATACTTGCTGTCGGGATAGCGCGACTTAAGTGTTTGCAGCTCTTGCAACGCCTTGCGCGTGTTGGTTTGGTCGTTGCGTGGCCCGTTCATATCCTCAAAGTAACAGGACGCGATGATGTGGTGGGCCAATGCCGCATCCTTAGTGCCAGGATGCATCGTGGTATAGCGTCGTGCGGTGGCAATCGCTTCCGGAAATTTCCGCGCCTTGTAGTACGAATATGCGGCCATCACCATCGCGCGTCGGGCTTCCGATGAATAAGGGTGATCGCGATCCAATTCTTCGAACCGCTTGGCAGCGCGTTCGTATTTGCCAGCCGTCAGGTATTGGTCGGCACTAGCATACATCTTACCGGGAGGATCAGGATTGAGCAGCTTTTTCGCGTTGTCCGTCGACGACGCACAGCCGGCGAGCAAAGCCACCGCACAAGCTGCTCCAGCAATTGCTACAAACGTTCGGTCCGACATGAGTCCCACGTGTCCAGCCCAACTGTCATCGTCACCAAGTGGTAGCAAGTCCCATCGGCTCCGCATCGCAGCATTCCAGTTGCGACATAGCCGGTCTCGCCACCCCGGTCCAGCACCGTCGACTAAGCCACGCGATTATGGTTAGAGAACGGCGTTAATCAAGCGCCGCCAGCCGGCGCCCTCATTGCTAATCCGGCGCACACTCCACCTACCATTGCGACAGCGCCGGCAACCGAGTCAAGTCGGTTCGCCTGTCCATGAACCAGCAGGAACCCCTGGTGCAAATCGGCTATTTGCCGACGGCCATGGCCCATTCCTGGCTGACATGACGTGGCATGGAAATATCGCGAGTCCGCGGGGCTTGAACCACGGTCCAAGCTGACTTGTCGTCGAACAGCGCCTTCAATGCGTGAGCATTCAGGCGATGGCCACCGCGGACGGAGCGATATTTGCACAGCAACGGCAGGCCCGCGAGCGACAGATCACCAACCGCATCCAGCATTTTGTGACGCACAAATTCGCGCGTGCATCGCAAGCCTTCCGGATTGATGACCTTGTCCTCGCCGATAGCGACCGAGTTCTCCAGCGACGCACCTAATGCAAGGCCCGCCTTCCAGAGTTTCTCAACATCGTGCATAAAGCCAAATGTGCGAGCCCGCGAAAGCTCATTCCGGAAGACGCCCGGAGACATCTCCCATGCCATTCGCTGGCACCCGATCACCGGTGTATCGAACTCAATTTCAACATCCAGGTGAAATCCGGAATGCGGACTGAGTTCCCCCCAGCAGTCCCCCTCATCAACACGAACCGGCTTCAATACCTTGATGTACTTCCGTGGCGCGCCCAGGTGGCGCAATCCAACATCATCAATGGCATCGACAAAGGCCGCTGAACTTCCGTCCATGATCGGCACTTCTTTACCGTCGATCTCGATGTAGCAGTTATCGACTGCGAGGCCGCGCAGCGCGGCCAACAAATGTTCGACGGTCCCCACCGTCGTACCAGCCTCGTCGCCGAGCACCGTACACAACGTCAGATTCTTGACATTGCCCACATC
>JBPCWB010000811.1:0-8082 GCA_051009955.1 Hyphomicrobiaceae bacterium
CATCCTGATATCGTCGCTCGCGGCCTACCTCCTACAAACGGCGCGCAATCGTGGGCGCAAGAGCGGACAGAAGTATCCACGATTGATTGTCCCAAGCATTCTGCCGTTTGTTAGCATTGCGCTGGCCATCGGCGGCGTTTCGATCATCGCGGCCTGCAATTGCCCTCTGGTCCTTGAGCAGTGCGAACCGGTGACCTGTGATCTGGTTTATGAACCGTCGGAATGGATCATAGCGAACGCGGCGACGTTGCTGGCGATCGGCGGCGTTGTCATCCAATTCGCCCATGGCCGGTTCGACGTCGCCATTGATATTGTCAACTTCTTCAAGAGCAATCGCGGACACAGGCGATTCAACCCATTGAGTGCCGTGGCATCCGTATTCCGCTTCGCTCCCGGCGACTCATCGGAATTTCGCCCGCAATTGAAGCGACGCCTGGACGAACTCGTCGACGATCTGATCGTTGCACGCGGCCCGTTCAAACGCATTATCTTTGTTGGCCACAGTCTCGGATCGATGATCGCGATCGATGGATTGGCAACGGCGCGTGGCAGCACCGCGGCTGACAGCGTCGAACTGGTGACGATGGGATCGCCGTATCGCTCGATTTTCAATTACTATTTTCCGCACATGTTTCCGCCACCGTCGCTGACTGGCCTGGCGGGCGTCAGAAGTTGGACCAACATATACCGTGAGAATGATTTCGTCGGCACCAATCTCGACAATGGAAGCGGTGATATCGAAGATATCGCCGAGCCGCCACACGGCCATATCGGCTACTTCTCGGATGAAGCGGTGGCGAAGAAAATCGCGCTGTTGGCGTTGATGGGGCGAACCGTTGAAAGCGCGCGCGAGCCGGCAACGGTCTGATGCTGCGTTTCGATGCGTCGGGCTTACGTGTGCCCGAGTTGCCCCAGACGACCGGATCAAGTCGTCAAGAATCCGCGCACAATCCGTCAGTTGCGAGATGCCCCGGTTGCATCATCATGATCAGTTGATGCCGCGAGTCTGATCTGCAGCATGATGACAAACGGCCAGTGCTATGGTGTAGTCGCGAGGCAGCAATAGCCTAACGAGCCTGCCAACAAGACGCAGGTCATTTGCGACGACAGGAGGAAACCAATGGGTAAGGGACTGGCGTATGCCATGACTGCGGCCGTAGTCGGACATCTTGCATCTGCAGGGACCGTACTGGCGAAGGAACTGAAACTCCCACCGACACTCGTGACGACGGCTTACAATACCGGTACGTCTGGCTACAGTCAGATGGTCGCGATCGGCTCGATGCTCAAGAACAAGCACGGGGTTAATCTCCGCGTGCTGCCTGGCAAGAATGACGTGTCACGCCTGTCGCCGGTCCGCAAGGGCACGGCGCAGTTCACTGCGACGGGCTCGGACAGCGTTTATGCCCAAGAGGCTGTCTACACGTTTGGCAAGAAGGCGTGGGGACCGATGCCGATCCGCCTCGTGCTCCTCAATCGCTCGGCCGGATGCACGAGTTTTGCCGTTGCCAAGGATACCGGCCTCAAGTCCATGGCAGATCTCAAGGGCAAGCGTGTCGCCTGGGTGCGCGGTTCGCCCGCGCTTCAAAAGGCAACGGAGGCCTTGCTGGCGTTCGCAAATCTGACTCTCGACGACGTCAACCGTATCGAGGTCGGCGGCTGGGCGGCGTCGATCAACGGCATCATCAATGGGGACATCGACGCCGCGATCTCGGCCACCCAATCCACATTCATGCTCAAGATGGAAGCCAGTCCACGCGGTGTCACGCACCCGCCCATGCCGCATTCAGACAAGGCGGGGTGGGCGCGCACTCAGCAACTTGTGCCGTGGTATGTCCAAGGCATCTGCACCAAGGGCGTCGGCATCCCCGGCGGCAGGCAGGAGGGCATTGCAAGTATCTATCCCATCCTCGTTGCAACGACAGCGACAAGTGACGACGTCGCCTATGGCATGACAAAAGCCATGATCGACGGTTTCGAAGACTACAAGTCCGGTGCACCTGGTGCCGAAGGTTGGCACATCGATCAGCAACTGGAGGACTTCTATCTGCCTTGGCATCCGGGTTCGGTCAATGTCCTGAAGGAGGCCGGTAAGTGGACCGACAATATGCAGGCCCAGCAGGACAAGATGCTGAAGCGGCAAGACGTGCTCTTGCAGGCTTGGAAGGCCTATAAGGCGAAACCGGCCGACGATTTCGACAAGGGCTGGATGACGGCTCGTGCGGCGGCGCTCGAGGCGGCGGGCATGCCCGTCATCTTTACGGCCTGGTAAGTGTCACCCGGCGGGTCCGTAGCCACCCAAGTTGGCTACTGGTCCGCTTTTTCGCTGCTGTGACGGCGGTCGAATGCCGCGGACGCCAGCACCCGACCTACAGCTTTTGAAGGCGGCCGCATGACTTCTGGTGACACGAGCGTGCACTCCGACAGCAGTGGTCCGCGCAATGGGCACGAAACAGACGACCTTGAGGTTGCGCGCTATCGCAAGCCCGGTGCTTTCTGGACCAACCTCATCATGGCGCTCACGTTGATCGCGACGGCAATCGCGATCAACGAGGTGTTTCAGCTCGGCATCATCAAGGCGGTCATTGGCAACAAACTGGTCCAAAACCAGTACATGTATCTTCTTGTCGGCTTGATGGTGTCGATGATTTTTCTGGTGATGCCCGCGTATGCCAAGGCACCCCGAAGGTTCGTGCCCTGGTATGACATTGTCCTGTTTGTCGTCACGCTCGGACTGAGTGGATACTTCACTTACAACGGTCTGGCGATCCTCGAAGAAAGCTGGGAGTACAACGCTCCCGATATCGGCAGGTATCTTGCGGTTGTTCTGTGGGCCATTGTCCTTGAGGCCGGTCGTCGGGCAGGCGGTATCGCAGTGCTTGCCATTGTCACCGTCGTCTCGTTCTATCCGACCTATGTGCATCACATGCCCGAGGTTATCTCGGGCGTCAGTCAGAGTTTCTTGGACACGGCTGCCTATCACATATTCTCCGAGGAGAGCCTGCTCGGCATCCCGATGCAGGCATTCGCGTTGTTGTTCTTCGGCTTTCTGCTATTCGGGAATGCCTTGGTTCACACGGGCGGCGGCCAATTCTTCATCAATCTGGCATTCGCCCTGCTCGGTCACGTTCGCGGCGGTCCCGCCAAAGTCGCCATCTTCTCGTCGGGTCTGTTCGGCTCGATGTCCGGCGGCCCGATCACCAATGTGCTGACCACGGGATCGCTGACCATCCCGGCGATGAAACGTATTGGCGTGCGGGCCAAGACGGCCGGGGCAATAGAAGCATGCGCGTCGACGGGCGGTACGATGATGCCGCCCATCATGGGAGCAACGGCGTTCGTGATGGCCGACTTCCTGGAAGTCTCCTACGTGACCGTTGCCACAGCAGCCATCATCCCCTCGCTGCTCTTTTATGCTGGGCTGTTCCTGCAGATCGATGCCTATGCGGCGCAGAACAATCTGAGCGGTCTCGACAAGTCAGAGCTTCCCTCATTGTGGGCGGTAATCAAGGATGGCTGGTATTATGTGGCCGTGTTCGCCTTGCTCGTCTTCATGCTGGTGGTCCTCAAGCGCGAGGCCCACGCTCCGTTCTATGCGACCGCGCTTTTGTTGATCATCAACCAATTCAATCGCAACCACCGCCTCAGTTGGGAGGGGTTCAAGCAGTACGTCTTTGCGACCGGCGGGCTGCTGGCGGAACTCGCCGGTCTTTTGGCTGCCGTCGGGCTCATTGTCGGCGCTTTGCAGGCCACGGGCATGACCGGCACACTGACCAACGATCTCGTGTTTCTGGCCGGTGGTGCGCCGCTGGTCCTGCTCGTCATGGGGGCACTCACGAGTTTCATCTTGGGCATCGGAATGACCGTGACCGCAGCCTACATATTCCTGGCGATCATTCTGGCGCCGGCATTGATCAAAGTTGGCCTGGATCCCATGAGCGTGCACATGTTCCTGCTTTACTGGGGCATGTTGAGCTTCATTACGCCGCCGGTCGCCCTGGCGGCCTTCGCCGCAGCTTCGGTCGCCAAGTCGGAGCCGATGGAGACCGGGCTCGAGGCGATGCGCATCGGAACGGTTATCTATTTCATTCCGTTCTTCTTCGTCCTGAACCCGGCGCTGCTTCTTCAAGGCCCGTGGAGCGAAATTGTGGTCGTTGTTACAACGGCAATGATCGGAATTCTACTCGTGTCGGCCGGTCTACAGGGTTATCTCATCGGAGCGGGGCGTCTGGCGAACGGGGCACTCGGCTGGCTCGGCCGTGTCTGCCTGATCGTGGGAGGCCTGACCTTGGCCGCACCAGGCGGCGGGATGATCGGGCTGTCACATGTTCAGTTGGGTTTGATTGCGCTCGCCGTCGCGGCTCCCGGCATCTTTCTGGCCTGGTCAGGCGGTCGCCAGGCGGGCTGAGATCAGTGTAGACCCCGCATCTTGCACACACTTGGTCAGATGGAATGCGACAGACAGGGGAAAGAGCGGACACAGGACTTGACCGTTGATGTCCACTCTCAGTGCTGTCGACAGTATCGAGCAAGAAGACCAGCCTCTCGCGGGCAGCGACGCGGGAACTCATGGCTGCCGTATCGCAGAATTGGCCGGTGTTTCTTCGTCTTACATAGTGACAACGATTGGGAGCCACACTTTATTCTCGCGAGGTGGAGATTTTTTTTGAGACCACGAGCAAGTTGAGCGCGATCGCTTGGTTTTGCCCAGGACGGGCGTCTCGATCACGAGGTTGACGTTTGCAACTGCGGAGAACCGCGAGCGTTGGCTTGTTCTTCGGACCGTACGATGCGCCGGCAACGATCAGCCGGCTGGCTGGACACCAATGAGCGAAGTGCGCATCATGACCGCCAATCCCAGCGGTCCACGGCCCGTCCCGCCCGCGGCAATTGATTTCCAATGCAATTCGAGGTCTTAGAGGAGGGTGGATGAGTTTGGCCAGATTAAATGAGCTCAGTGCCAGCGAAGCCGCTCGCGCGGTTGCGACGCGGCAGATCACTGCCCGCGACCTTGTCGAGGCATGCTTGGAACGAGTCCGCGAGCGCGAGGACGACGTGCAGGCATGGGCGTATATCGATCCTGATCACGCGATTGCGCAGGCCATATCTGCCGACGAGGCGTTGGCCAGCGGCCGGGACGTTGGCCCGCTGCACGGCGTGCCGGTCGGGATCAAGGATATCATTGATACGGCCGATATGCCGACCGAGAATGGCTCACCTATGTTTGCCGGGCGCAGGCCAAATCATGACGCCGCGTGCATCGCAGCCCTGCGGGCCGCGGGGGCCGTTATTATGGGTAAGACGGTGACGACCGAGCTCGCCAATCTGAATCCCAACAAAACGCGCAATCCGCATAACCTGGCACATACGCCAGGCGGTTCATCATCCGGCTCGGGCGCGAGTGTTGCGGACTTTCATGTCCCTCTCGCTCTTGGTACGCAAACCGGTGGCTCGGTCATCCGGCCGGCGTCGTTCAACGGCGTCTATGGGTTGAAGCCGACGTTGGGCCTGATTCCTCGCGGTGGGGTCTTGATGCAATCCCACATGCTCGACACCGTCGGCGTCTACGGGCGTTCCGTGGAAGATCTCGGTCTGATCACCGACGTTTTATCGATTTACGATAGAGAGGATCCCCAAAGTCATTTCGCCAGCCGTGGCCGGGTCAGCGACGTCCTGAAGCAGACACCGCCGTCTCCACCGAAGTTCGCATTCCTGCGGACCCCCGCCTGGAACCATGCCGACCCGGCCGCACAGGCGGCCATTGAGCGGTTTGCAGAGACACTCGGTGAACAGTGCCGACACGAGGATCTTCCCGATCCGTTCGACCGGATTGTTGAACTCCACTGGACCGTCATGGGAGCGGAGGATCTGGCCTACTACGGCAAGTACCTCGACGAACGGCCCGAGTTTCTCAGTGAAAAAATCAAGGAGCGTCTGAACACGGCCAAGGCAATTCGCGGCGATGACTACGTCAAGGCTTTGCTGGCGCGCGAGACCATCAACGAGAGCCTGGAGCGATTGTTGACGTCCTATGATGCGGTGCTGTGTCTTGCCTCGCCGGGGCCGGCGCCGAAGGGATTCGAGACCACTGGGAATGCCATTTTCAATGGCCTATGGACCTATCTCGGCGTGCCTTGCGTTTCGTTGCCCCTCCTGCACATCGAGGGCATGCCGATGGGGGTTCAGCTTGTCGGCATGCGCGGCGACGAGGGCCGGCTGTTGCGCACGGCGGCGTGGCTGGATCAGCAGCAGTTCTGACTGCCTCGTGTAGTGCAAAGTTGTCTGCCGGATCAGCGTTGGGTCACCCGAGATTGCGCGTGAGTGATCCGGCTCTAGACGAACCCCTTGATGTAGCGCCATAGCCAGCGAATATCTTCCGTGGCTTTGCCTTTCGGCTGATGTTCCATGGCGCTCAAGCCCTTGGCAAAGGCAACCGAAAACGCAGGCTCGTCCGAGATCAAGACAGGGCACACGAGCAAGCCGACCTGCTCCAATTGCTGTTTCACGGATCGGAAGAGTTGCTCGTCATTGCGCGGGACAAAGTTAATAACGCAGCAAGCCGTGCGGCTTTGCAGGAGGGCTTGCTGGAGCGTTGAGATCGCCGGCTGGATATCCATCAGGCTGGTTCGCGATGGCACAAGTATCAGGTCAGACAGGTTCATCGCTTCGGCAAGGTCCTCGATCTCGCCTCCCGGCGTATCCAGGAAGACATAGTCGGCTTCCGCGCTCTCTGGCGTACGCAGCTCTCTCTTTAATTCGCCGAACGTCGCGGTCTTGACCGGCGGGTAAGTCCCGGTGGACTTGACACTGGAGCGAATTTCCGACCACAGCGCGACGGAACCCTGCGGATCAAGATCGATTATTCGGACCGATAAACCGTCTTCCAGGGCTGCGCAGGCGAGATTGATCGTCAACGTCGATTTTCCGACGCCACCTTTTGTATTGCAAAGGTTGACCACTCTCATTGAATGCTTGCCGCCGCACGGTTCGCGTCAGGCCCGCGCGTGGCGCTCCTGAATTCGGCTGCCTTTGACAGCTGCCATTGCTGATCGGGCATCAGGTATCCGCCTATCGCCATCGACCGAGTTTTCATGTCGCCAGTCGGCGTTGCACGATCTCAGGCGCCACACCGTTGTCGCCGTCCCTGAACTGAGAGTTTACGACAGCACGTACCGCGACGCCAGCAGTGTTACTGCATCAGCACATGTTGCAGCAGGAAACCGAACCGCATCGCGCCAAAGGCCCGATGTTCCCAGCGAATGACACGAGACGATTGGCGGCAGCTCGCTCGGACAACCAGGACGTCGGAAATAATCGGAGGCTCAACCGCTCGCGGTCGACGCGCCGTTGACACTGTTGCCAAGCGTGCCGGACTTGACAGTCTTTGCGGCGGCTGCTGCATCGGGTTTGTCATTCAGATCAGCGCCAGTCGGTGCCAAGTCCTTCAGTGGATCGTCCTGGAAGTGCAGCGCGCCTTCGATGCGCGCACCCTCTTCAACCGAGAACGAACGGTGGAAGATTTCACTTGCGACGTGGGATGTTTCCGCCAGGACGACGCGATTAGCCCGGATAGTTCCTTCCGTCCTGCCGCGGATGATGACTTCCTCGGCAATCATGCCGCCATCCACTATGGCCTTTTCGTCAACAATCAACAGTCGGCAGCGAACATTGCCGCGAATGGTGCCCTTCACCAGAATGTCACCCTCGCTTTCGAGGTCACCCTTCATGGTGAGCCATTCATCGATAATGGAATTCGATGGCTTTCCCGCAGGAGTGTCGCTAGCAGGTGTGGCAATCGAAATTTCCGGAGCCGGAGTCGTCTGTGGGTCAGACTTGTTGCCGGTTGACGGCTCAGGGAAGTAAGAGTTTTCGGTCTTCTTGTTGAACATGATGTGCCCGCCCCTCAGGTTCGTATGTTTGATCGTAATTGATATGCAACCGACAAATCCGAGAATCAATTTTTGTCCGAATATCACAACCGGATAACTAATTCCACGATTTATGCTCTGAATTCAGTATTGATTATAAGTCTGTCGCAAATATAGAGCAGAGAAATTGAATAAGGTCATGACAATTACGATG
>JBPCWB010000812.1:0-3572 GCA_051009955.1 Hyphomicrobiaceae bacterium
GCAGCGTGCTTCGTTGCAAAGGCTGGGTCCGCTTCAACGACGCGCCGCACAGCGTTGTGCTCGTCCAGGGCGTTGGCGCACGTTTGGAGTTCGTCGATACTCATCCGGGTTTGTTCGGCAGCCGGCCGCGTCTGGTCATCATCTGCCGAAATGATGGCGTTTCAGTTGGCCGGGTCAAGATGGCTATGCGGGCCCTTTCGTCCTCGGCCAATATCGAAGAGCGGCCGACTTTGGCAGGCTGAGAAGGAATACAACTGTGATTACGATCTATCCGGCTCGAAAGATCCTGACGATGAATCCCAACCGGCAGATCGTATCCCATGTTGGCGTACGGGATGGCCGCATCATCGGAGCTGGTACGCTCGATGAATTGACCGGTTGGGGGGAGCACGAGATTGACAGGCGATTCTCCGACCACGTTTTGATGCCGGGCCTGGTTGAAGGCCACAGTCACACGATGGAAGGCACGTTCTGGCGCTACGTCTATTGCGGCTACTTTGATCGCATGGATCCAGACGGCAAGATGTGGTCGGGCGCCAGGTCCATCGACGATGTGATTGCGCGTCTTCGCGAAGCCCAGGACACGTTGCACGCCGCAGACACGCCACTTGCCGGCTGGTCGCTCGACTCGATCTACTATGGCAACCGCCGCGTCCGCCGGGAGGATCTCGACCAGGTCTCGACAGAACGCGCCATCGGCGTCCTCAACGCTTCCGGACATATTCTAAATGTCAATTCGAAAGCCCTTGAGCTCGCAGGTCTGCTAAAGCCAGGAATCAACCATCCAGGCATTCCGCTTGGCGACGATGGCATACCGACCGGAGAGCTCAAAGGGCCGGACGCGATGACGCCTGTCGGCATCCATGTCGGCTTTGATCGGGACATACTGGCCTGCGACGAGCTTGGTCTGAGGCAGTTCGCGAGGCTGTGCGTGCGCTGCGGTGTTACGACGGCAGCGGATCTCGCCAATCTGCTGCCGCAAGATGCGGTCGAGATGATGCTGCGCGTAACCGGCGAAAGCGATTTCCCGGCTCGCATCGTGTCTCTGCGGCGGCTGCAGAACATGAGCGTGCCGGAAATCGTCGAGCGTGCCATCGAGCTGCGCGGAATGAGCACCGACAAACTGCGGCTCGGGATTATCAAGGTTGTCGCCGACGGGTCGATCCAGGGCTTTTCGGCGCGGATCAGATGGCCCGGCTACTACAATGGCGCGCCGAACGGACTGTGGTACGTGCCACCCGAACAGTTGCGCGAGATGTACCAGTTGGCGCTCAAGAATGGCATTCAGGTGCACACGCACACAAATGGCGATGAAGCAACGGCGTTGGTTCTCGATTGTATCGAGGACGCGTTGCGCTTGCATCCGACGCCGGACCACCGCTTTACGCTCCAGCATTGCCAACTCGCCGACGCGGCGCAGTTCCGGCGGATGCGGGCCCTCGGGATGTGCGTCAACCTGTTTCCCAACCATCACTTCTACTGGGGCGATCAGCACTATGAGCTGACGGTTGGGCCGGAACGCGCCGAGCGGATGAATGCCTGCGCCACGGCGCTTGCAGAGGGCGTCCCGATGGCCATTCATTCCGATGCTCCTGTGACGCCCCTAGGGCCCTTGTTTACCGCCTGGTGTGCGTGCAATCGGTTGACGGCGTCTGGCCGTGTGCTCGGCGCGCACCAGCGCATCGATATTGAGACGGCATTGCGTACGATCACGCTTGGCGCAGCTTACACGCTGAAGCTCGACGGAGAGATCGGCTCCATTGAGACCGGCAAGCGCGCGGACTTTGCAATTCTCGAGGACGATCCGGGCGAAGCTGGCGCCCAAGGTGTCAAGGATGTCAAGGTTTGGGGAACTGTGGTCGGAGGCCGGGTGTTTTCAGCGGCCGAGATATGAGTAGCACCGACATAGCAGCCTCGGACACACTTCCCGTCACCGTGATTGGCGGCTACCTCGGCGCGGGTAAGACAACGCTGGTCAATTCTCTGCTGCGCAATGCTGATGGTTTGCGGCTGGCCGTATTGGTCAACGAATTCGGCGAGCTGCCGATTGATGCGGATCTGATTGAGTCGCAGGACGACAACGTCATCGCAATTGCCGGAGGCTGTGTTTGCTGCAGCTACGGCAACGACCTCGTCATGGCGATGATCGACCTGGCGCAGATGGAACCGCGCCCGCAACGTGTGTTACTGGAAGCCAGCGGTGTTGCTCTGCCGGGCGCGATCGCTTCCAGTATCGGCTTGCTGCAGCCGTACCGTCTCGACGGCGTGATCGTGCTTGCCGATGCAGAAACTGTGCAGGCGCGGGCGGAGGATCAATATATGGGTGATACCATTGTTCGTCAGCTGGAAGATGCCGACCTGATTCTTCTG
Organism: Hyphomicrobiaceae bacterium; assembly: GCA_051009955.1. Classification (GTDB taxonomy): domain Bacteria; phylum Pseudomonadota; class Alphaproteobacteria; order Rhizobiales; family Hyphomicrobiaceae; genus Tectiglobus. Next base: position 2,371 of record JBPCWB010000812.1, read on the forward strand.
AACAAGTCCGATCTGCTTTCTCAATCGGCGCTGTCTCTAACGTGTGAATGGCTGGCCGATCGCTTTCCGAACACAAGATGTCTCGCCACATCGCATGCCTCATTACCACGCGACGTGGCTCTCGGGCCTATGCAATGGGAGGTACGTCCTTCGCGTCGGGAACCCGCGCAACACGACACCGAATATGAAACGCTCAGCTTTGATGTAGACGGTCGAGTCGATCCATATGTTCTCGCTGATGCGCTGGCCAACGAAGCGCTTGGCGTTGTTCGTGCCAAGGGATTTGTCAGATCGGGCAGCGGCGAAGTTTTTGAGATTCAGGTCGTCGGCAGCCGATCGTCTGCTGTTCCAGCTTCCGCAGCAAAGACGACCCGCATTGTTTGCATTGGACTGAAGTCGCGCCTGAACAGGTCACGTGTTGACCAGGCGCTAGCCGGCGCGGGTGCATTGGGCGGCACCCCGTGACAGGCGATCCGTTCTACTTCAGCGCGCGATTACGCGAATGCCTGGTCCGACACTTCCGTCGCGGATCATACAGACGAGCATAGTGGTGCGGCCCCATTTGCCCGCGGAGTCGGTTATGATTGTAAAAGCGACTGTACAGAAGAGCTGCAGCCTTTCCAGTCGATAGCGCAACCGTAATCGGAACGTTTACGTAGTGCCGACACTTGGAGCCGAAGGCGTGGACAGGCGTGACGAGGAATACAAACGTTGTGATTATAATCGCCCTTAGACTTGCCCGTTTCATTTGATCCCCTCCGCCAATGATTGCAAACGTCAATTGCATTCAATCTATTCAAAAGTGAAATGCCATCGTGCCATTGAATTTACGCCAATTCGCAGATTTGAACCATTCACTTTCGGTTGTTTTCTGTCAATCGTGCTTACCGTGCGCCCACGCTCGACGTGCCGTTCACGCACTCCGGCGACGTGGGGCGTTGTCAGCCTCGCCGAGCATAATGAGTCGTACGACAGCGACGTCGACTACGGCCAGTCAAGACCAACAATCCGCGTTCGAGAACGGCGGCAGTCACGGCTTGACCAATAGCATTCGCGTCGCAGGCATCGCCGCGCAACATTCATGACCTGTTCTCAATTCCGGCAGAAGGTGAACCGGTCGAACCGTGATCGATTCGTGGTCGCGATGAGTTTGGAGTAACATCAGACCGTGCAGGCGGACATCCGAAGAGGTCTGGCATGAT
>JBPCWB010000813.1:0-4848 GCA_051009955.1 Hyphomicrobiaceae bacterium
TCGACATGTGCTTCGGCGGCTCGTTTGGTTCAGCCGGCCATGAGGTTGTGATCGAGGAATTCATGGTCGGTGAGGAAGCCAGCTTCTTTGCATTGGTGGACGGCCGGCATGCCGTGCCGCTGGCGACGGCGCAAGATCATAAGCGTGTTGGCGATGGCGATACCGGGCCCAACACCGGCGGTATGGGCGCCTACTCACCGGCCCCGATCATGACGCCGGAACTGTGCAGCCGTGTCATGGCGGAGATCATCCGCCCGACCGTCGACGGCATGGCCGAGCGCGGAACACCGTTTACCGGCGTGCTCTACGCCGGCCTGATGATTACCAACGACGGCCCGCAGCTGATCGAATACAATGTGCGCTTCGGTGATCCGGAGTGCCAGGTTCACATGCTTCGTCTGAAGTCAGATCTTCTGGCGGCTCTTGTCGCGACGTGTGACGGTGTTCTGGATCAATTCGACCTAAGCTGGCATGACGACGTCGCACTGACGGTCGTCATGGCGGCTAACGGCTATCCCGGCAGTCCCGAAAAAGGCAGCGTCATCCGCGGCCTGGAGACGATTTCGGACCCGAACGTCGAGGTCTTCCATGCCGGCACCAAGCGCGTCGGGGATGAGTTGCGCGCGGACGGCGGCCGTGTCCTCAATGTTACCGCACGCGGCCAGACGGTGTCGGACGCGCAGACCAGGGCCTATTCGGCGATCGACCACATCGATTGGCCGGGCGGCTTTTGCCGCCGCGACATCGGCTGGCGCGCTGTCCAACGCGAGGATGCCGACTGATGACGGCTCTGCCGTACCTCAAGCCTGCTAAGGATGATGCGCATGCCTGACTTGCCCGATCTCTTTCCTGGATTCGCGACGCACACCATCACCAACGACGGGCTCAATATCCATGCCCGGGTCGGCGGATCGGGACCGGCATTGTTGTGTCTCCATGGCTATCCGCAAACACACGTGTGCTGGCGCCGCGTGGCCCCGGTATTGGCGCAGAACTTCACGGTCGTCGCAATGGATCTTCGCGGCTACGGCACAAGCTCTGCGCCGCCTGGTGACAGCGGCCACACACTTTATGCAAAGCGGGCCATGGCGAGCGATGGTATCGCTTTGATGCGCGCGCTCGGCTTCGACAAGTTCCACGTCATGGGGCACGACCGTGGCGCCCGCGTCGCCTACCGAATGGCGCTTGATTCACCCAAGGCCGTCGACAAACTGATCCTTCTCGATATCATCCCGACGATCGAGCAGTGGGACGCCATGACCGCTCGGCGCGCCATCAGCTCCTATCATTGGCAGTTCCTGGCACAGCCCGCTCCGCTCCCGGAAACACTCATCGAAGCCGCGCCGCACTTCTATCTCGACTGGACAATCAAGAGCTGGACCAAGGATCGCTCCGTCGCCGCAATGGGTGACGAGGCGATGGTGCACTATCGCGCACTGTTCGACGATCGCCAGCGCATTCATGCCCTGTGCGAGGACTATCGCGCGGGAGCCACGTTTGACCGTCAGGTGGATGCGCTAGACCGCGACCAGGGTCGAAAAATCGCGGCACCTACCCTCATTCTGTGGGGCTCCGATTATCTCGGCCGCGGCGATGTCGCGCCGCTCGAAGTCTGGCAACGCTGGTGCGATTCCGTCGTCGGACAGGAAATCGTGTCGGGTCATTTCCTGGCCGAAGAAAATCCGACGGATACGGCCGCTGCCGTGCTGGAATTCCTCGAGTCTTAATCAAGCGCGGCGGCGCTAACGCACGACCTGGCTGCTCAGAACACGTAGCAGTTTCGACCTGACCAGCTCCTTCACCGGCTCTGATGCCGCGATAATCGCCTTGGCCTTGTGGAACTGCAGTGCGCCGTAGGAATCGAGGTCGACCTCGACATAGATATCCGGCTCAACATGCCGGAGCCGCTCACGGATGATCGTCTTTTGCAGGATTTGAAGCGATTGCGTGAGCATGGTGGATATCGACGGGTTCGGCCCGACGGTCGTTTCGCTGGAGCCACCGCTGACATCGATGGCGACGGTGATTTCGGCGTCTGCCCGTATCGTGTCATAGGGCAGCGGATCGATAATTCCACCGTCGGCAGCCGCGCGGCCCTCGACAACAACCGGCGAGAACAGCACAGGAATGGCAATGCTGGCGGCGATCGCTTTGCGCAGGTCGCCCTTGTCGAAGATAATCGCCTCGCGTGCCGACAGATCTGTTGCGACAATGCGCAGAGGAATTGCCAAGTCTTCGAACCTATCAGGAAAGTGCTTCGGGAGGAGCAGATCGAGCAGTGCCTCAGCATCGAGCAGTGACGATCGCATGTGGAAGATATTAAAAAACTTCTGCAGCGGCACCGAGCGCGCCGAAAACATCTGGCGAATCAAGTCGAACCGAGCGTTCAGGGTATCTTCCGCAATTCCGCGAATGGCAGCAGCGCTAAGACCGGACGCATAGGCGGCACCGAACAGGGCACCGATCGACGTGCCCGATATAATTGCCGGGCGGATCCCGAGGTCGTCAAACGCCTCGATCACATGGACATGGGCCAAGCCCCGGGCACCGCCGCCGCCCAGTGTCAATCCGACACGCGGCAGTGTTTCAGGCAATTGGAGCTTCCAGGAAGCAGGCAGGTTTTCAGTCACGATCATTGTCTCCGAGAGCGTCGGGGGCAACTTCGAATATAGGGTTCGAATCGCTTCGGCATAAGAATGCTGTTTCTATTGCAACGGTGCTTCGCACGTGTGCTGAACAGTTGCCAGGCCGCCATCATGCTATTCAGGTGCGGCGGGCCTGGAAGAAGGCCGTCAACAGATCCGCGGCGGCGCGCTCCGCCAAACCGCCATAGACCTCGGGCGCATGATGACATGTCTCGAGCGAAAACAAGCGGGCGCCGTGCTCGACTGCTCCGCCTTTCGGGTCCGCGGCGCCGAAGTAAAGACGACGAATGCGCGCGAACGAGATCGCGGCTGCGCACATTGCACAGGGCTCGAGCGTGACGTAGAGATCGTATCCGGGCAAACGCTCGGACTGACTTGCTTTGCAGGCCTGGCGAATGACATTGATCTCGGCGTGAGCTGTCGGATCACTGTATTCGCGTGTACGATTGCCGTCTGCGGCAACGATGGTGCCGTCCGGTGCGACCAACGCGGCGCCGACCGGAACTTCGCCGCGCTCTGCAGCAATTCTTGCTTGCGCCAATGCCGCTCCCATGTAGCCGTTGCCGGAAACTGATGTCATAACGTCCTCGTCTCAATCAAAGGTCATGACATGCGCAAAGGCCCATCAGGTCAAGCACACAAGCGGCCGTCCGACCGTGCCGGCAAGCAAAAACGGGCAGCCACGAAGCGTGCTGGACAGAGTCGTGATGAAAAGGGCGACCCTAAGCCGTCCGCCAAATCGCCAGCGCGCGAAGATGATCAAACGCGGATGCGAATCGCCAAGGCGATCGCCCGGGCGGGGTTGTGCTCGCGCCGCGACGCCGAGAGATGGATTGGCGAAGGTCGGGTTGTCGTGAACGGTGAAACGCTGGCATCGCCAGCCCGCGATGTCAGTCCGGCAGACTCTGTCATTGTCGACGGACGGCCTTTGCCCAAGCCCGAACCGGTACGGATGTGGCGCTATCACAAGCCGCGTGGACTGGTGACAACACACCGCGATCCGCAAGGTCGACCCACGGTGTTCGACAGCCTGCCGGCTGATCTGCCCCGCGTAATATCCGTCGGGCGGCTCGACTACAACACGGAAGGACTGCTGCTCCTGACGACCGACGGCGATCTGGCCCGCCACATCGAACTGCCGGCAACGGGCTGGCTTCGACGCTATCGCGTTCGCGCGCATGGCCGAGTATCTCAAGCTGATCTCGATGCATTGAAAGACGGAATAACCATCGAAGGTGCGCGCTATGGGTCGATCGAAGCAACAATCGATTCCGTACAAGGCGGAAACTGCTGGCTGACCATTGGCTTGCGCGAAGGCAAGAATCGCGAGGTCCGCAAAGTCCTCGATAGCCTGGGCCTCAAGGTCAATCGTCTCATCCGTATTTCGTTCGGGCCGTTTCAACTTCTGAACCTCGAAGCCGGTCGGGCCGAACTGATCAAGACCAGCGCACTGGCTGAGCATCTCGGTAAGGATCTTGCCGGGCGCTTTGGTCTCGAACGCAAAACACAACCCACGGCGGCCAGTCGGGTCAACAAACGTCCGGCGCCCGCCGCTTCAGGCAAGCGTCGCTCGCGCCGGACGGCACCATCGAAGCCGTCGGACCGGCCGGCATGAGAGTCGTCGGTGGCAGATTGCGTGGTCGCCGCCTGGCGACGCCGTCCGCAGGGCCTGCCACGTCGCACATCCGGCCGACGTCAGACAGGGTCCGGGAAGCCCTCTTTAATATCCTGGCTCACGGCATTGATGACTTCGCGTTGGACGGTGTCCATGTCTTGGATCTTTTTGCCGGCACCGGAGCGCTCGGTATCGAAGCTCTCTCGCGCGGCGCGGCATCGTGCGTTTTTGTCGAGAATGACGCCAGCGCGCGCGCGATTATCCAGGACAACCTCGCGACCCTCGGCCTCGGCGGCGCGGGCCGCCTGTTTCGGCGTGACGCGACCGACTTGGGGCAATCGACGCAGCGCGTCGCGTTCGGGCTGGTGATGCTCGATCCGCCGTACGGTCGCCAACTCGCTGAAAGTGCTCTGGAAAGCGCCATTGGCGGCGGCTGGCTGGCATCCAATGCCATCGTCGTCATTGAGGAATCGGCGAAGCACGTCGTTGCTTTGCCATCGCAAGTCAATTTGCTGCAGACACGCCAGTACGGCACAACGCGGGTTGTCATCGCGCGTTGTGAATTAGTCTGACATTCAGCGGCGGGCA
>JBPCWB010000814.1:0-12936 GCA_051009955.1 Hyphomicrobiaceae bacterium
TCCAGCTCAAAGAAAATAAAGTGGTTGGAGATCGCCGTCAGCTTCGATTGGACGTCACCAAACAGCTTGGCGCGCTGCGGGTCTTGCTGATCGCCGGCATAGTTAAGAAACGCAAACGTCCCGATCCGGCCAAGATGATCGGACTGGCTCTCGTAGTCCCGAATTGCAGCGGCAAGAAAGGCGCCTTCGCCGCCACGTTTGACCAGTTTGCCTTTGTACGTGCTCTCGAAAGCTTTGGCCGAACCCGCGGCCTTCGTTAAGGCGTCGGCCAGTTCGGGACCGTCCGCCGAAGGAAAGAGGTCGGTCAGATCCCATTCGGGCATTGCACCCAGTTCTTCAACGCCAGCCGGCACGGCTTCGGCTGACTGAGCCAAAGGTTGCGCGCTCATCCCGCGATCGTGCCCCGTGCAATTCAGCATTTCTACATCCTTTGTCCGACCAATTCAGGGTCTTTCTGGCGCGTTCGTTGGTGCCAATCAAGGTAAAGCCGCTTCCGGACCTTGCTCGGGCTTGGCGAGTCAATTCCTAAAATGCGATCCGGGCTGGAACGTCCGGCAATCGGCCCGATAACCCAATCGCAAGGAAATTGCGTCAAGCTGGTCGCGTCGTAAAGCTCTGTTTACCAAGATAGGGCAAGGTTCGACGATCGAGTGTCTAGCCGAGGAACGCGATCACGCGTCCGCCGCTGGCAAGTTGTGTGTTTGTTGCGTTCAGTAGAGTATGATATGGCGAAGCGCGTCCTGATTGTCGATGATGACCCTGCCCAGCGTCGCATTTTAGAAACCGTAATCCGACGGCTTGGCTATGAGACCAAGGCCGCCGCGTCCGGCGAGCAAGCCCTGGACATTCTGCTCGGGCCCGATTCATCCTCCATTTCCTTGGTCCTTCTTGACCTGGTCATGCCAGGTACCGACGGCATGGCTGTCCTGGAGAAAGTTCAGGACAAGCCGGAAGTCCCTCCAATAATTGTCGAAACTGCGAATGGTTCGATCGACGCGGCGATCAACGCCATGCGGGCCGGTGCCATTGACTTCGTTGTCAAACCGGCATCGCCGGAGCGTCTCGAGTGTTCGATCAAGAACGCACTCAAGATGGAAGCGCTTGCTGGCGAGATTACGCGCATCAAAAAACGCGTCGAAGGCAAGCTGACCTTCAAGGATCTGATCATCCGCAGCGAAGCCATGCAGCGCGTCATCGCGCTGGGTCAACGCTCGGCGAACTCGCAGATTCCCGTTCTCATCGAGGGCGAGTCCGGCGTTGGCAAAGAACTGATCGCCCGTGCCGTCCAGGGCGAGAGCGATCGCTCAGGCAAGCCCTTCGTCGTCGTTAATTGTGGCGCGATTCCCGAAAACCTGGTTGAGAGCATCCTCTTCGGTCACGAGAAAGGCTCCTTCACCGGCGCCGTCGACAAGCGCCTTGGCAAATTTCAGGAAGCCGACGGCGGAACCCTGTTCCTCGATGAAGTCGGCGAGTTGCCTCTGGATGCGCAGGTTAAGTTGTTGCGCGCCCTGCAGGAGGGTGAAATCGACCCGGTCGGATCGAAACGCCCGGTCAAGGTCAACTTCCGCCTGATCTCGGCGACCAATCGTGACATGATCGAGTTGGTCAAGGAAGGCAAGTTCCGAGAGGATCTCTACTACCGCCTGAACGTCTTCCCCATCTGGGTTCCGCCTCTGCGCGAACGGCTAAGTGACGTGCCGGAACTCGCACTGCACTTCCTGGCGCGGTTTGCCGCCGAAGAGGGCAAGCGCATCTCGGTCATCAGCGAAGACGCGATGCGCCTGCTGACCAGCTACACTTGGCCGGGTAACGTCCGCCAGCTCGAGAATACGATCTTCCGAGCCGTCGTGCTTTCCGATAGCCAGGAACTTACGGTGGCTGATTTTCCGCAGGTTGCTACCCACGTCCAAGGCTTTGCCGCTGAAGTGCCGGAGGCGCCGGCGCCCGTCGTAAAATCCGCAGCGTTCGAGGGGCCGGCCCTTCTGGGAGCAGAAGACAAGGTCCCACAGACCATCGAGGTCCGAGATAGCGAAGGCGCCGGTGCCCTCGGGATTCCGGCTGTCGGCGAAGGCGGCGACATCCGACGGTTGGACGCGATCGAGGCCGATATGATTCGGCTCGCCCTGGGACGCTATCGCGGGCACATGACGGAGGTCGCAAAGCGACTTGGAATCGGGCGCTCGACGCTCTACCGTAAGATGCAAGAATATGGCCTGGAGTCGCGCGCCGGCTGAAATTCTCCGATGGCCGTCGCGTGACAGCCGAAGCCACACTCCTCCGGTCGTTCCGTCATCGGCCCGACCAGGGGATGATGATGTTGATATTATGGCAACACCCGGCGCACGAGGTGCCGGTTATCACGTCCAATTCATGCCAGAGTGTCTGGCGAAAAACGGTGCTCACGCGTATACACCCCATTCGCATTGGAGGGCCTCTTAATGATTCGAGCTTGCCGCGCCATCGCTGCCGGATGGATTGTTCTCGCTGGGTCGATGGGGGTTGCAGGGGCCGTTGAAACGGATGCGCCGCAATCGCTGATCACCGCCAAAGAAGCAATCATGATTGCCGTCAGGCAGAAGCTCGATGGTTTGCCGTCAGAGCGCGATCAAGGTGAGCAGTCCGATCGGGCCTTTCTGGCATCTTATTACTCAGGTGCGCGCGCAGAACCGTTGTGGGTCGACAAGCATGGTCTGACCGATCGTGCCAATCAACTCATCACAGAGATGGAAAAGGCTGGCCAGTGGGGACTTGACGCCAAGGCCTATACCTTGCCATCGGCGGATGCCGCCGCGTCCCCGACTGCCCGCCTGATATCGCGCGAGTTGCAGATGAGCCTCTCCGTGCTCCGCTATGCACGCCATGCACGCGGCGGACGGATGGATCCCAAGCAGCTGTCTTTCGCAATTGATCGCACACCGCCGCTGGAAGACCCGGCCGTGGTCCTGTCCGCGTTAGAAGCCGCCGACGACCCGGCGTCTTACCTGCGCAATCTGCATCCGAAGCACGAGCAGTTTGAGTTGCTGCGCCAAGCTTACCTGAAGTCGCTGGAAGACGAGAAGAACCCGGCGGCGGCCGAGATCGATTTGCCACCAAAGCAAAAGAATAAGTCGCGGCGGCGCAAGTCTAAGACGCGACTCTCGAAGCGGCTCCTCTACAACATGGAGATGTGGCGCTGGATGCCGCTTGACCTTGGCACGAAGTATGTCTGGTCGAATATTCCCGAATATCGCATGCGCGTGGTCAAGGCCGGACGGGTCGTCCATGCCGAACGCATCGTCGCCGGCAAAGTCCGCAACAAAACACCGATCTTTTCGGACGAAATGGAGACGATCGTCTTTCACCCGTTTTGGGGTGTTCCGAACTCGATCAAGGTGAAAGAAATCCTGCCCAGCCTGGCCCGTGGCGGCAACATTCTTGAGCGGCAGAACCTCCGTATCCAGTATCGTGGCCGTGAAGTCGATCCCTACTCCATCGATTGGTCGACGACCGACATCCGCAATTTCCATGTGTTCCAGCCGCCGGGCCGGCGCAACGCGCTCGGCATCGTGAAGTTCATGTTTCCGAATAAGCACGCTATTTACATGCACGACACACCAACCAAGCATCTCTTCAAGAAGCAGAAGCGTGCCTTCAGCCACGGTTGCATGCGTGTGAGAAATCCATTGAAACTGGCCGAGGTTGTATTGAGCGAAGACCGCGGCTGGGGACGCACCAAGATCGATGCGTTGGTCAAGCGTGGCCCGAAGAACAATCAGATATCGCTGAACACCAAGGTTCCGGTACACGTGACGTACTTCACGGCCCGCATCGACGAAGCCGGCAAACCGGTGCTGTTCGAGGACATCTACGGTCACGAGAAGCTGATTCAAAAAGGGCTCGACGGCAAGGCTCACCTGATTGTCAAGCGCAAGCCCAACCTTGATGCGGCCGCCCGAAATGCGCGCTCCGCAGCAAATGGCTACTACAAGAAGAAGAACACGAACTGGATCGACCAAGTCTTCGGCGGTTTCAATAACTGATCCCGCAGCGGAGCCATGGCGGTCAGACGAAGTGCCGAGACACCGAACCTGTGCTGCTTGAAGAGTGGGCCCGATCTACTCAAAGCAAGTATAGTCAAAGTCTAAATGAGTTCCGGCATAGATGGTGTTCGTAGACCGCGTTGTCTTATTATCGTCGCAGCCGGTCATTACAGGGGCGAGCTGATGTCAACAGCAGCCGGATAGTGCCGATTTGCCCGCCGTCGGTCGAACGCTCGCCCTTCTTGGTCTGGGAGCCGCTCTCGGCGTTGCCGGTCAATTTCCGTTGCGCGCCAACGTGCCGGGCGAACGCACGATCGCCTTTCATAACATCCATACGAAAGAAACTCTGAGCATCGTCTATAAACGGCGCGGCCAGTATCAGGCCGACGCCTTGACGCACATCAATTGGCTATTGCGTGACTGGCGCCAGAACGCGCCGACGCGGATTGATCCCAAGCTTATCGACCTCGCCTGGGAGATCCACAGCGAGCTGGGCAGCAAAGAACCGATCCATGTCATCTCCGGTTATCGCTCGCCCAAGACGAATGCCATGTTACGCAAGACGCGTGGCGGCCAGGCACGGCGCAGCCAGCACATGTATGGCCGTGCGATGGATATTCGTTTCCCGGATGTCCCTGTCCGCCGTCTGCGCTATTCTGCCTTGATCCGCGAGCGCGGCGGCGTCGGATACTATCCGACTTCGGCGACGCCATTCGTTCACATTGACACCGGGCGCGTGCGCCACTGGCCGCGCATGGGACGCTATGAGCTCGCGCTGTTGTTCCCGAATGGGCGCTCGCGTCATCGTCCGCGTTCGGGCGGGCCGATCACCACCAAGGACGTTCGGATTGCGCGCAGTCAAGCGCCCCAGACGGCTCAAAAAGTGGCGGCGTTTCATCAGGCTCGGCGGTCCGGCGCGCCACAGACCCGCGTTGCGTCCATTGCGCCTGGATTGCCCATCGGACCGTTCAACACCTCTGTGACGCGTATTCAACCGCCGGCGCCACGGCTCGCCGCACGCCCACCGCAACTGCGCACTCTGCCACGGGTTGTCGATCGCTCTTCGCGATTTTCAAGCGATCGCAATGCGTTGGATCGTGCGGCCCTGACACGCTTGGCTGCGTTTGCCACCGGTGCCCCGTTTGGCAGGCGCGCAGCACGTGTCCCGCGTCTCGCGCCGTCCCTGCAGAACGGCCTTCGCACACCGCGGGCGCAGCCACCTGCAACGGCGCCGGCCGCTCCTTCGGCATGGGTTCGGGCGCCACAATTTGATGAGGAACACCCGGAAGAATTGTCATACCGTCCGTTTCCGGTTTTGCCGTTCCTGACGACGACAGCTTCGCCGCACGATCCGGCGCTCGCTGTTCTGGTTCATCCGGACTCGGCCAGGACGCTGGAATTGCTGGACGACGAAGGTGCCGTGCTACCGCTTCGCTTGCGGCCCGGAGAACAAATGGCGCAAATGCTCTGGGCGCAAGCTTTCAGTGGCCGTGCGGTCGAGCTGAACGCTCTTCATCGACGCCCTCAGCCGAGCCGCTTCGCGCGTCGGCAATCTCCCTTACCCAAGCGCACGGTGCAGACCGTCAGATAAAGTGGCCTTCTAGGCTTACTTTGACAGTTGATCCTACTCGGCTGCTTCGGCGACGTAAGCATCAGATTCGGCACCGCCATCGATCATTCCAAGGGCGTGCAGATAAGTCGCCAGGACGGCTTCCTCTTCGTCACGGTCGTCCTTTGACTTCTTGCGCAGGCGCAAGATCTGACGCAGCGCCTTGACGTCGAACCCGACCGCCTTGGCTTCCGCCAGCTTGTCGCGGATGTCGTCGGCAATCGCTTTTTTCTCTTCTTCCAGACGCTCAAGCTGCTCGATGAACTGACGAAGCTGAGCCTGGGCCGCACCATGTAATGTGGTCATTGGGAATTTCCTACAAAACTCGCGATAAGATGGCGGGATGCACCGCCCGGCCACGATTTCGGCGCTACGCAAGATACCCATCGATTGCTCGCCGATGGTTGCGATTGCGGGCAACTGCCCCCCTTGCCACCGCAATCGCAAACGGCCCTCTCACTGGCCGTCACACCATGGTTAGCGTCAGCTCATCCTGGCTTCAAGGCTGGACGGCACGGCCGGGCCTGTTTTCCCCGCTACACACGTCTGCAATGAATTTCTGATCTCAGACATTGACAGTTGCAGCTTCAATGTCCGTCAGGCTTTGACGAATCGTATTTGGCCTGTTGAGCCGGCGTGGCCTCGGTCTGATACTTGTCCTTCCATTCGCCATAGGGCATTCCATAGATGATTTCCCGCGCGACATCTGTCGAGATATCTTCGCCCTTTTCCTTGGCAGCCTCGGCATACCACCGCGACATGCAGTTTCGGCAAAATCCGGCCAAGTTCATCAGGTCAATGTTCTGAACATCGGTGCGGCTGCGCAAATGTTCTACGAGACGCCGAAAGGCTGCAGCTTCGAGTTCCGTCTTGTCAGTTGCTGGGTCGCTCATATGTCACTCCTCAGTTCGTCGCGTCAGGTCGGATCAGCAGTCCTCACAAATGTCCGGCATTTTGGATCGCACTTCCAGACGATTTGAGCCATAAACTAGGTTAGTGTTTCTGGCTATCAAGCAGCTCTCAAATCAGATTGGTCAGTCGCCTATGACGATCTTTGCAATTCTGCGCCCGGCATTTCTGGCCTGTCCACTCGTTGGCCTGATCTCCGGCGTCTTGGCCCTGCCGGCGCAGGCGGAACTCAAACTCTGTAACGCGACGTCGAGCCGCGTCGGCGTCGCCATCGGCTACCAGGATCAACGCGGTTGGGCGACTGAAGGCTGGTGGAATATTGGCGCCCAGACCTGCGAAAGCGTTCTCAAGGGTCCAACGCCAAGCCGATACATCTATGTTTACGCGATTGACTATGAGCGCGGCGGCGCCTGGGCCGGCACACACGCGATGTGCATTTCCGATTCGACGTTCTCGATTCGCGAAGTCGAGAACTGTGAGGGCCGCGGCTACGGCACCGGTAAGTTCCATGAAGTCGATACCGGCAGCGCGAATAGCTGGACCGTTCGTTTCTCAGATGCTGACGAAGTGACCGCAGAACCGAACTGAGTTGCTTCGCCCGCTGCCCGATGGATTTCTTCGGCGGCCGTCAGATACCGCGCCCTTCCACTTTTTGCTTGAGCTCCTTTAGAACGCTGTCCGCACCAGACCAGTGTGGATGAACGTCCGTGAGTCGCTCGAAGACTTTCAGAGCCCCGGTCTCATCACCCGTCTCGCGCAGGATCGTACCGAGACCATCCAAAGCTTTGAAGTGGTGGGGGTCCAAGGCCAGTACCCGACGCAAATCGCCGGCCGCTTGATGATATTTGTTCTGCTTGTAATAGATGTAGGCACGTCGGTTCCAACCCTCGGCATAGTCGGGCGCCAATTCGATGACCGCGTTCAGGAACTCCAACGCCAAGTCCAGCTTCTTACCATTGATGGACTTGATACCGCGCTTCATCAGCAAATCGACCGTCGGACTTCCCGATGTCAGATAAAGCTGGTTGAGGGCCTGGCTGACGGCTTTGGCTTCGTTCTTGTCAGCCGCGGTCGCGAGCAACGCGTAGAGATTTTCACGAACATCGCGACGTTTCACGGCGTTCGCAGGAAATCCGTCCTTGAGCGCGGCTTCCAGTGGCGTCCGTGGCTTGGCCCTTGGCACATCTTTTTCAGTGAGCTTTTTGTCGCCGGGTGCCTGGCCGCCCTTGGGCAACAGCCGTTCCGTTTCAGGCTGCGACAAGCCAGGAGGCTGCTGCTGCGCGGCCGACGGAGCCGCCGCGAGCGCGGCCATCAGGGCAATGACAGTGGGTGAGAGAACAAACGTGTAGTTTTTTTGCATGGACCGCAGGTTAGGCCCAGATTGCGGCGACGTCAAAACGCCGGCCAGTAACATTTTCGCGGGCCGGTGCGACGATGTGCTTGAATTGGGAATGGCGTGGCAGCGACTTGCCGCTCAGCCCTGACGGGCCTTGAAACGCCGCTGAGTCTTGTTGATGACGTAGAGGCGGCCGCGCCGGCGAACAACTCGGTTATCCCGGTGGCGCGCCTTTAGCGCCTTGAGCGAATTCTTGACTTTCATAGCTGGTCGTCGACCTCAGTTCGTTTGCCGCCAGTGCGACGCGCGCACCACGCGCAATCCAGGTCCAGGCAGCCGTTTTCTTGCGGAAAGCCGGACTTATCCGCCTTTTGTGGCCAAAGGTCAAGCGTTTCCTCGGCCTGCATTCCACCCACTAACCGGCAAACTTCGTCTTGCCATATCTTATTGACGCTGAGAGGGTTGATTTGACGCTGGCAGACTGGAATCGCGCGGGCAGATAAGATCATGCGGCACACACAGGTGGGGATTGTTGGGGCCGGACCGGCAGGCTTGCTTCTCGCGAGATTGTTGCACCTTGCGGGCATCGAGTGCCTCATCCTCGAACAACGTGACCGGGCCTATGTCGAAGGTCGCATTCGCGCCGGCGTGCTGGAGCAGGGCACGGTCGACGTGCTCCGCGCTGCACAGGTTGCGGACCGCCTTGATGAGATCGGTCTGACCCACAACGGTATTAATCTGTCACTCAACGGCCATCGCAGCTACGTTGATCTCAAGACCTTGAGTGGCGGCAAGACCTTGACCGTCTACGGCCAGACCGAGGTGACGAAGGACCTCATTACCGCGAATCTCGATGCCGGTGTCGAGATCGTTTTCGAGGCCAAAGGCGTCGATGTGCATGATATTGCCGGCGCCCGACCGCGTCTAACCTACACCAACGCGGGCATGGATGACGAACTGAAGTGCGATTACATCGCCGGCTGCGACGGGTTTCATGGCGTCTGCAGGGCCCGATTTCCGAATGACCAGATCCGGTTGTACGACCGCACCTATCCCTTTGCCTGGCTTGGCATCCTGGCTGAATCGCCGCCGGTGAACGAGGAACTGGTCTACGCCCGCCATGACAATGGCTTTGCTCTTTATTCCATGCGCTCGCCAACGCTGGCGCGCAACTACATCCAGTGCCATCCTGATGCGGACTTGGCTGATTGGCCTGACGAACGCGTCTGGGACGAGCTGCGAATCCGTCTCGGACCGGACTATGCCGATGACCTTGAAGTGGGGGCGGTCGTCGAGAAAAGCATCACACCCATGCGCAGCTTTGTCGCCGAGCCTTTGCGCTTCGGCCGCGTCTTTCTTGCCGGCGACTCTGGACACATCGTGCCGCCGACCGGTGCCAAAGGCCTCAATCTGGCGGTCTCGGACGTCCATTACCTGGCAGAAGCGCTGAAGCACTTCTACGCCACCGGCGAGGAACGGCTGCTCGACGACTACTCCGACCTGGCATTGGCCAGGGTATGGAAATCACAGCGGTTTTCTTGGTGGATGACGTCGCTGCTGCACTGCTTCCCGGAAGACAACGCGTTTGATGATCGCGTTCGACAGACTGACTTGTCCTACGTTCTTGGCTCGGTCGCTGCACAGACGATGCTGGCCGAAAACTACGTTGGTCTGCCGTTCTAGCGTCGTACCGAGCCTGGCTTGTCGCCTTTGCCGGCCGACGTTGGCCTAGCCGCAGGCACGCAGCCCCGATCGATAATTCGGCCAACCCAACGCATTTTATTTATGCTCATTTTGATGTTTTCTGTGCAAGAATACCCAAAGCAGTGCTCGAGGGTGCGGGAAGTATTGCCGAGTGCCCTTGAGAGCTGCGGTGCCAGCTGATCGTGTTCTGAATGCTACAATTGATTCGAGATCGAGCGGCGCGCGCGATTGTGATGTGTCGATTTACCAGGACTTCGCGTATAGCTAGATCTGAGCATTGCGCCACCTCAAATTACGATTGAGTGAGACGACATCCTGCTGATGTCCAAGGAGATAGTCATGAAATTAGCGCGTCGATCCGCAGTGATTACGACAGCTTCTGCGGCAGCCGCCTTTTTCGTCTTTACTGCGCTGCCAGCAGCGGCGCAATCTTGGTTTGGCGACGGAAATTCGGTCTACGATCGCGAAGTCGTCACCTTCAGCAAGAAGTATTCGCCGGGCCAGATTATCGTCAGCTTCGGCGATCGGAAGCTGTACCATATCACGCGCCGCGGCCGCGCTGTCAGCTATCCCATCGCTGTGCCGCGCAAGCAGAGCCGTTGGCAGGGCGTACTGCGTATTTCGCAAAAGCGCACCAACCCGTCCTGGACACCAACGTCGACGATGCGTCGCGAGAACCCCAAATTGCCGACCTTCGTTCCTGGCGGGCATCCGCGCAATCCGCTCGGCGTACGCGCACTATACCTGGGCAGCACACTCTATCGGATCCATGGTACGGATGCGCCCTGGACGATCGGTCAGAATGTCTCGAAAGGCTGTGTGCGGATGCACAACGACCATGTCGTCGAGCTTTACAGAAAAGTCCGCGTCGGCACGAAGGTGACGGCCACGTGGAAGCGCTACGGCACGAATTCCTATGCCTCAGCTTCGTCTGGTGGCAGCGGTCAGCCCAGTTGGAACCCATTCCAATAATTAGCTCGCAAACCTCAATTTGAGACAGAGATCTGAGATGGGCTGCTTCGGCAGCCCTTCCTGCTTTTTGCCAGCTATTTTCGGCGCGATATCTGCCACATTTCTTCGCCGATGCGCATATCGGCGAGAATTCGGTCGAGCAAGAGACATGACCGCTTGAACAGCTCCGAACCTTCGCGGTAGTCGGCCGACGCATAGAAATCGCAGCGTTGCGCCTCGAACAGTTTGACGCATTTAGATTTGGATTTGCCCGGCGGATAAACCGCAAAAGCATAACCGCCGTTCTTGCGCATGACCGCCATCGACGGGACGTCGGTATCACCATCTCCGTAATAGATCATGTTGGAAAACGGGACCGGGCGATCGGCTTCCGGCATGTGATCGTTGATGCTCTCGCCGAGATCCTCCACGCCCTTGTTGATGCGGAACAGATACTGGGTCTTGCCCGTATCTGTGATGACCCGCTTGGGGAATGGGAGGTCGTACGCATCAAACCAGTATTCTGAGGCGAAGACATTGTGAAAGCGGTCAAATATTGCAGTTCCTTCAATGATCTCGGTCAGACCCGAGGAGATCAGGTAGTGGCGTAACTCGACGCCCTCTCCGGTGGGATGATCCGCGATGTAGGCGTTGATGCTGTCGAACCAGTCGATCACGCCGGGGAACAAGGCCACCTCCCGGCCCTGTGCGACGAGATCGTCACGATCGATGCGAACGTTGCGTTCCTTGGCCTTCTTGTAGAGCAAATGCATGTACGTGATGAGCGGATCCGCTTGCTGCTCTCGCGCGACACGATTGCTCTCGGACCAGAATTCGGCGGGATCAACTCCGATCTGCGGCATGAACGCATATTCCTGCATCGGACGCGGCGACAGCGTGCCGTCGAAATCATAGACGAGTGCGATCGTCTTCTTCGTGAATGCAGGACGCGACGATTGCGATTTCCGGGATGTCGCTTTTGATTTGGTCCGCGCGGTGCTTCGGCCCGCCGCGGTTGGCGCCGGCGTCGCACGCGGGGTTCGCTTGGCCATGGGGACCTCGAAGATTTTTCGCCACACAAGAGTTGCATTTGCGACCGTGCGGTGATTCGGCGGCAGAACCAAGGCCTGTCACCGGCAACCCGTACCGCTCATGAAATCGCTTGAACCCGGAACGCGGCCGAATGTTGTCTTGGCCCGCTGACATTCGCTCGTCCTCAGTCCGCATACCGGTCTAAGACATTGGTGGCTTGGGAACGGCAGCGCACGTCTATTGATAGGCTAAGCGGCTGTTCTCCATAGACTTTCAAACTGGCAATTCGCAAGGAATATTCGTTCCATTTTGATCTCTGCATTAGGATTATGTTGATGAAACTATCAGACAATAAATATTCGCATAAGTAATCCCAGTCTGCTGAGAGAATCGGCCATGAAGTTGAGTAATGCACAGGGACGGCAATCGATTGCTGCACGCCTGGAGGTGATCCAACTGCAAATGTGGCGCCTGGAAAAGGCGATGCGTGACTTGCAGTCTGACCTTGAGACCGTTCTCAATGACGTGACTGTACGTGCCGAGGATCCGTTCTGTGAGGCCGCCGTTGCGTTGCCGTCACGTCCATCCTCTTCGCTTGAGACCGATTTTGCACCCGTGCCCGATGCCGTGAAGACAGAAGATCTCGACGACGCCTACACGACCAAGTCCAGCCATACCTTCGAGGATGCTTTTTCTGCCTCTGTTATGGATTTGTTCGAAACCACGCGGCCGCCGGCCGTGTGCGCCAACCATGACGCCGCGACCGATGTCGAGTTAGACTGCGAGGCCGCGCCGACCAGCGGACATGATCATGCCGGGGCTCGAGCATCGAAGCTTGAACTACGAGACTTGGAAACTGGGCCAGCCGGAACGGAATCGTCACCGCGCGATTTGCGAGAAGTGACCGTTAGCCCGACGGTTCAGCCAACCGAGCCATCAGCCAAAGTTGTGCTCGCCGTCGCGCGTCCGGAATTGCCAGGTTCGCTGTCAGTTTCGGCAACCAACGACCATCTTGATGCGATCATTGACGTCTCTTCACAAGAGCACCAGGACCTCGATTTCGCACACGTCACCGTAGATCTCATCGGGTGCTCGTTCGAGTCTGCAGAGAGCCATGCGTTAGACCTTACGGGAGCCACGCTCGTTGCGGCTTGCGGTGATCTTGATGACGACAACGACGATAGATTGTGTCTGGAAACCGTTCCCGTGCCTGAAATCGTTGGCGAGATCTCACGGCTCGACGAAAAAACGCAGGCGCTGGTTGCAACGGTGGTAGGGTTGTCCGAAGCCGAGCCACGAGCGTCGGAACCTGCCGAACCGCGCAAGCGCAGTTTCGTGAAGACGGCTGCCGGTCTCGCCGCTTCGATTGTCATTGC
>JBPCWB010000815.1:0-2793 GCA_051009955.1 Hyphomicrobiaceae bacterium
CACATCCGTGCCATTGCGTGTGAAAGAGGCTGCAATTTCCTCGGTCGCATTGTATCCGCTGGTGGCGTAACCACTATCCACCGAAATCCAGTTTTCACCCGTAAACGAGGCTGATGTCGAGATATTGCGAAGATGGTCCTGGAGGGCATCGATTTCGCTTTGAATCTTGCTGAGGTCGACGCCAGGTTCTCGCGCCGTAACGAGTTTGGCTTTCATTTCGCCGACGACCTCGATGGCGGAGTTCATAGCTGTGTAGGCAACGTCGACGGTTGCAGCGCCGAGACCGAGCGCATCGTGAATGGCACTCAAGGCCATGTTGTCCGAGCGCATGGTTGTCGACATCGACCAATAGGCGGCACCGTCTGATGCGCTGGAGATCTCGTAGCCGGTCGAAATCCGGTTCTGCGACAGCAACAATTCCTTGTTGGTCTTGTTGAGGGACTGCAGAGCGGTCATTGCCGCGAAATTTGCATTGATGCTGTTCGTCATACGAGCCTCGCCATGTCAGCGTTCAAGTGGTTTTGACCCAGTTTTCCTGTCGTTGGCATTCATGCGCGACTCAAGTGTCTCGCCAGGCAGTGAAGTCATTGGCGAGTCGACAAGGCAATTAGCAGAACCTGCCACGCTGTGGGACAAGATCTGCGGACATGCGAAGCATGCCGGGCGAAGCTTGCGCGAAAATAACGAAGATCGAATTCGCTCTACAACTTGGCCGATGATGGTAAGGCTACGCTCGAGTACAGTGTCGTCAGCTCACAATAGATTGAGCCCTGCCAGGGCGCCGCGGACCCGGTCCATCTGCTCAGGTGTCGGCGGTGACGTCGGCTTGCGAGCGACCCCTGCCGGCACGCCCTGCAAGGACTGGGCGTACTTGACCAGCGATGGCATGTTGTCGACGCCGACAGCGTCCCAGACCGGCATGAGGCGTTCATGTAGATCGCGCGCGGTCGTCCAGTCCTGTTCTTTAACTGCGTTCCATAGGCGGACGGATGGGCCGGGCGCTGCCGTCAGGATGGCGGCGATCGCACCGCGGGCGCCAAGCTGATAAGAGGGGTACAGCAGGGCGTCCACCGCGCTGAAAATGAGATTATTCGGCTTCGCGCGGCGCACCAGGTCGGCAAACAGCTTCATGTCCCCGGCGCTTTGTTTGACGCCGGCGACGCCCGGAACCTCGTCCATAATGCGGAGCAGCAGGTCCGGTGAGAGATAACACCAGGGAACGACATTGTAGATCAGGATTGGCACGTCGCAGGAATCGAAGATTGTGCGAAAGTGCTCCATCAACGCATCGTCATCGGGTCGGAAGAGGTAGTGCGGTGGCGTGACCTGCAGCGCAACGACGCCGAGTTTCTTGACGAGATGACCGCGCGCCGCGACTTCGGCCGTCGCGTTCGCAATGATGCCGGCGACCAGCGGGACGCGACCGCCGATTGCTTCGTTCGTTGCGTTCATGAGTTCAGCATATTCGCCGCGATCGAGCACGTGCCCTTCGCCCGTACTGCCACCTGCGGCCAATCCATGCACGCCGTTGTCGATGAGCCAGTCAACCTGCGGTTTGACAGCGGCGAAATCGATCGTGCCGTCTTCGCGAAACGGCGTGGTGAATGGCGCAACTATGCCCTCGAGACGATCCAGCATGGCATCCTCCTTATCGGTTTGCTAGAAACTTAACAGCTCCTGAAGTGGGCGTTAAGTCGATGGTTTGTGTTTGAGCAGCCGATCGCGCGTGCCTCGCACGGGAATCGCAGAAAACAGGGGAGAGGCGTGGTGCAGTGGATGCGCTTCACAGTTGGTGGCCATACGTCCTACGGGATCGTGGAGGGAGACAGTGTCGAGGCCGTGACCGGCACTCCGTTTGGCAGTTACCAGCGCGATGGCCGTCGGCATAAACTCGACAGCGTCAAATTCGAGATACCGATCGAGCCGAAGACGTTTTACGCGGTCGGCTTCAATTATCCTGATCATGTTATCAAGATATCAAGGCAGCAGGGGATCGAACCCAATCTGCCGAAGCAGCCGGATGTCGGGTATCGGGCAAACAACTCGTTGATCGCCCACAAGGAGGCGATTGTCTTGCCAAGGGATGCCAGCGAGCAGGTCCAATATGAGGGTGAGCTGGCGGTGATCATCGGCAAGAAAGCGAAGTTCCTCAATGAAGAAGACGCATTGTCTTGTGTTCTTGGGTACACGATCGGCAATGATGTCAGCGAGCGCACCTGGCAGAAGACTGACCGAACCTTGTGGCGCGCCAAGAATACCGACACATTTGGCCCCATGGGGCCGTGGATCGAGACGGACGTCGATCTCGATGCCCTGGAGACGATCGTGCGGGTCAACGGCAACGTGTGCTCGCAGTTCAGGACCAACGCCATGCTGTTCGGGGTCGAGCGCTACATCAGCGCGATCAGCCAGTACATCACTCTGTTCCCCGGTGACATGATCTGGATGGGGACGGATGGGACATCGCCCAATCTCAGGGCAGGAGATGTCGTTGATGTCGAGGTCACGGGGATTGGTGTCTTGAGCAATCCGGTTGTGGACGAGACCTAG
Source organism: Hyphomicrobiaceae bacterium (assembly GCA_051009955.1). Lineage (GTDB taxonomy): Bacteria > Pseudomonadota > Alphaproteobacteria > Rhizobiales > Hyphomicrobiaceae > Tectiglobus. The sequence goes on from JBPCWB010000815.1 coordinate 2,551, forward strand.
CGGTCGCAAATGTGAGGTGGAACTTCGATGAAACTTGCAACACTTGCGTCGGAGGGGCATGGGCGCGATGGGGAATTGGTTGTCGTTTCGTCGGATCTGACCGTTTGTACGGCGGCATCGCTGATTGCACCGACGTTGCAGGCGGCGCTTGACGACTGGGATCACTGCCAACCGCGCCTGATGGAGTTAGCTGACGCATTGAAGCTCGGGTCTGTGCCGTCGCAGCGATTTCACGAACGCGAC
>JBPCWB010000816.1:0-2803 GCA_051009955.1 Hyphomicrobiaceae bacterium
GGCTTGAAAGCGGGTTGCGCCGTCGACTCGTCATGACCGGCGATCGTCTTTGCAAGGGCCATTCGTGGAAAGGCCGTTGCGACAAAGAACCCACCGGTCGAGGTAAGCCCGGAAGCCAGCAGGCGGCGTCGGGATATCAGTGTCAGATCAGTCATAGTCGCCCCCTACTTCGATGTCGCTAAATCGATGGCGGTGCGTATCCGGCCATAGGTTCCGCACCGGCAGATGTTTCCGTTCATCGCTTCATCGATTTGTTCGGGGTTCGGTTGCGAGACCTTCATCAAAAGGGCGGTGGCCGACATGATTTGGCCGGACTGGCAATAACCACACTGCGGCACATCCACTTCCTGCCACGCCGCCTGCACCTTCGCTCCCTGCGCGATCTCTCCAACTTGCTCGATCGTTGTGATTTTCTGGTCAGCGGCGTCGCCGAGCGTTGTCTGGCAGGATCGAACGGCCTCATCACCCAAGAGCACGGTGCAGGCTCCACACAGTCCAGCGCCGCACCCAAACTTGGTACCCCTGAGCCCCGCAAGATCTCTCAGAACCCAAAGCAGGGGCATGTCGTCAGGGGCGTCCAATGCGTGTTGCTTACCGTTGATCGAGAGCATTACCATGATCGGTCTCCAAAAGCAGAGTGACAGACGAACAATCGAGTTACCCTGCACCTCAGTTTTGACTGATTTTGTCCATTGCGCGGGCCGATGCCGGCCCGGACACGTGTGTGCCGATTGCGTTCAATATCAACGGCAGCTAAGCGGTCGACGTCACCGACCGCGCGATCCTTTCCGGCACAGGCCACCGCGATAATTGCGCCAACGTGACGTTTCATATTCAATCAATCAATGACGGAATCTGTATGGGATTTATCCGAATGACGAATATATTGGATGTGCCCCCGCGACTGCTGCAGCTGTTTGTTGACCTGTGCGAGACATCTTCGATCTCGCGTTCGGCTGATAACCTGCGTCTGAGCCAGCCCGCCGCCAGTCGCGGACTGGCGCTGTTACGCGATGCACTGGACGAACCGTTGCTCGTTCGGTCTGGTCGCGGATTAGCAGTGACACCGTCAGCGCTCCGCCTCTTGCCCCAGGTTCGCGCGATACTGAGGCAAATCGAGCGGCTTCCAATCGCAAGCGGCGCAGCGATCGCCGACATGGAGGGCGTTGTCCGGATCGCGACCACCGACTACGGCGCCGTTGCGGCCATCGGTCCAGCGCTGCAGACCATCGAACAGGCCGCTCCGCGTCTGGCACTGGAAGTCGTACCGTTGGATGATCAGGTTTTTCAGAAACTGCAAGACGGCCGCGTCGACGTCGCCTTGTACGCTGACGACCCGACGCCGGCAGGGATTTGTCATGCCGACCTTTTCAGAGAAGAGCATGTTTATGCCGTGGCGCGAAACCATCCCTTGGCGCGGCGCCGGCGTCTTACCAAGGAAATGATCGAAACCTTTCCACGTTTGCTTGTGACGATCATAGGGGATCGTCAGGGCTATGTTGATGATGGTTCATTGGGCGGTGCGCAACCGGGACTATGGATCCCCTACTTTACGGCCGCACCACTGATGCTGACACAAAGCGAGATGGTGATGGCGCTACCCCGTCGGGCTGCCGAAGCGCTTCGGGATACGGCGGGCCTTGCTATCCTCAGTGCCAAGCCGCCAGCCAAGCCCTTCACCTACAGATTGCTGTGGGCGGAAGAGTTCGCGGACGATCCGGTCATCGCTTGGTTGCGCTGCAAATTAATTGAGGCCCTTGCTTGATCGTTGGGTCCGCGGATCTTCCTTGGTTAGTCTGTTCAAGATGGATCCCGATAAAGGCTGGCAGTGACAATCAACAACTGAATGTCGAACACGACACTGATGACAATGGCACGTCGCATCAAGGGGCGGAATCTGTTCTCCGGCTGCCATATATCCTCGCTTTCAAATCCTGCAAGTGCCCGATTGAGAAAGTCGACGATCGACATGTCTCGTCCGCAATCAGGAGTATTTCGACCAGGCTCGCACCTTTTGGTGAAGTTCTCCGATTACGCGCTTCAATCTTCCCCTTCTTCTGCTTGTGAAGCTGTGGCCGACGTCGGAGAAGCCTACACAGTTGCGGACATCGCCTTGTCCAGCTACATCGCCGGTCGAAGTCCGCTAGTGTAAGGCTTTGCCATTGTCTGCGGCCTGCGCGAATTCGCAATTTTCTCATAGCTGCGCGGTTCAGGCGACGATCGTTTCGACAGTCGGCGTCGTGGTCGTGATTGGCGATGAACAAATGGAAGGGTTGTGTCATCGCTGACACTGTATGCTTTATCAGAATCGACCAAGTTTGACGGCCCTTCCCCGACAGCCGGCTCTCCGCTGATGCGGGCATTGGGAACCGGCCATCATCGCAACGGGCCAATGCCAAACTCCGAGCTGACGGAGTCTGGCGGCGCTCCCACTCATTGCAATACCTGGATCGCTCGCGTGATTACGAAGCTTCCGACAAGCCGAACGGTTTCCAAGTTGCGCCTCTAACCCCACCAAACATGATAAAGTCACCAGCATTCGCAATATGATCGTACTGGCGAATGAATGGTCAGACACCAGCCGGCGTGAAGCTCGCGACATTGCCATTGTTCAGTGATCGAGAGGCTGCGATGCTAAGGCAGCCTAGCGATTATGGTCAATCCTTGTTAATCGCTAGGGCAATGCCGTTTCAACCAAGGGAGACATCGAATGCTATTGCGAAACACTATGGCTGCATCCGCATTGATAACTGTGTTGGTCAGCGGCACCGCGATCGCGGCCGAGCCTGACGCCTGTCAGACG
>JBPCWB010000817.1:0-17783 GCA_051009955.1 Hyphomicrobiaceae bacterium
TCCATCTCGGTGAGCAATCGGCGACCAATGCCGCAACCATTGAATAATGGCGAAACAAACAGGAAGCGAATGCGCCCGGCACGCTTGTCCTCACGGCTCGTCGTCCATGTTGCCGAACCGACCAGACGTCCATCGAGATAGGCGCCCAACAGGTTCTGCCGTTTCACGCTCACTGCAAGCTCAGCACTATAGCTGCCACTAGCCAGCAGAGAGTGGAAGGCTATGGTTTCAGCCTCGTTGGAGTGGCGCGCCTGCATGCTCGTGAAACAGGCACGCTGCAACGCACGAACTTCGCCGATGTCGTCCAACGTTACCGGTGCAACGGCGACGTCGTGACCCAACGGCGGCATTGTGCCAAATCGCGGATGTTCAGACATCCCGGCCCCTGCGCGTCATGTACTCAACTACGACCCTATCAATCCGCTTGTTTTCGCAGATGTGCAATTGCGCAAACGCGATCGGTGACGCACGTGGTTTTTTGGCAACTTAGGTAATAGGCATCTGGTAGGGCCGCAGCTGCCGCCCCATGAGATCTGCAGCCGATGCTCAGCGCACCGGCGACAAGCCACGGCGACCCGATGGGGGACTTTGCTGCGGTTGCCCCGCCGAGGGTGCAGGCGCGATCTGGTTTGAAGCGTCAGCGGCAACGTACTCGGAGGCTTTGCACGAGCAGCCCGGCACATATTCCTTGCGGTATTTGAATGCGGACTTGAGCTCAGAGTAAGGAAGTTGGGTCCGTTGTGAGACCATGCCGTCCACCGATTGCCCAGGGTTCTGATGGAAATAAAGCTCAGTGGGCGCAGCGCAGCGGGATTGGCAGGCCTGTGCGTCACGGTTGAAATAGGGCGGGAGCGTCGAAAAACTCACAGGAAAATAGTAACCGTCGCAAAGCCGCACGCACAGTGTACGGTACGTTGCAAACGGCAGACCTGCAAACGTGTTGCCGCGATAGCCGCGATCACCACTGTCTTCATCCTGCCAGAAATTGGAAAACGGATTGCGACGTCGGTTCTCGCGCGTGTAAACGCGGCCGCAATTGTTCAATGCCAATTCGCGAATGATATCATCCTGATAAGACCGATCACCGGAACCCAGAATTTGCTGTCGTTGGGCAGAGAGATCGCGCAACTCGGTCGAGGCGCGTCGCGATTGGCGGTCCAATCGGACGCAGGAACGCGTGCGCCGCAATGTTTTCGAGAACAAGAACGTCTCGTAGCATTCCCGTCGATCGAGCTCACGCTCAAGGCGGCGCACGGAGCGACGCGCGACCCGAATTCCCTGCTCGATTTCGGGTAAGCGGCCACGGGCGAGGCTGCCCCGGTTGGCCTCCTGTGCCAGCCGTTGTTCGAGCCGCAAGCAAATGGGAGAACGCCCGCCGGGCAACCTTTGATTATTGTAAGTCGTTCCAAAGCCCGGCTGTCCCGATTGCGCCGGGGGTCGAGGCCGCCGTCGCGGCTGCGGGCGTTCGTCTGTCTCCCAGGGAAACTTCCAGTTCTGAGCCTGTGCTGGCGCAGAGTCGCTCATAGGGGCCATTGGCGTCGCCAGCAGCGCGGCCGCGCACAGCCACCATATAGACTTTGCCCTCATCATTCGCTTATCAGCCACCGCCGAGTTTGCCGCGGTGGATCCTCGTCAGGCCGGAACCAAATCAACTCACTGCGATATCTAACGGAATTAGGCGGCCAATGCAGCGCAAATGCGGCGACAAGGCGCGCTCGATTGGGGACAATGTTCCATGTGAAACAATCGCTGAGCGATCGATCAGGTGTAATGATTGCACATCCTTACACGGATTGTACGGTTGACGCCGTCCATTGCCATGGCATTGACGTGTTCGGTCGTCCCGCGCATAAAACGCCGCACGATGATGACCGGGTATCCGCTGACGCGTTGTTGCTGTTTGCCATTCGCGTCGGGCCGATCAACGTGCTCAAAAGGCGCTAGTGATCATCGACGCAGCCCTGTATGAACCACACAAATTCGTCGGTGCCATCGCGAATCCATCGCAACTCTCGCTGTTTGGACTGAGCCAAGAGGCCACAATGTCGATTGTACTCTACAATTCCCTCAGCCGCTCGAAGGAACCTTTCGCGCCTTTCGACCCCGGCAATGTCCGAATGTACGTGTGCGGCCCGACCGTTTATGACTTTGCACACATTGGGAATGCGCGGCCCGTCATCGTTTTTGACGTTCTCTTTCGGGTTCTGCGTCACGTTTATGGCGCTGAGCATGTCACTTATGCTCGTAACATCACGGACGTTGATGACAAAATCAATGACCGTGCCGCGAGTGAGTACCCGGGTAAGCCACTGAATGAAGCTATCCGCTTGGTCACCGAAAAGACCGAGCGCCAGTTTCACGAGGATATCGCGCACCTTTGCGTTCTGCCGCCGACCGTCGAGCCCCGCGCGACGGAGCATATCGACCAAATGCGAACGATGATTGATCAGCTGGTCGAGAAAGGCAATGCCTATGCGGCCTCCGACCACGTGCTGTTCGACGTCGCATCAATGCCCGACTACGGACGCCTGGCCAATCGGTCGCTAGACGAGATGGAAGCCGGCGCACGAGTCGATGTTGCCCCCTACAAAAAGGGTGCCATGGACTTCGTGTTATGGAAGCCGTCCAAGGACAATGAACCGGGCTGGCCGTCACCGGCGGGTATCGAGTCTCTCGGGCGACCGGGTTGGCACATCGAGTGCTCGGCGATGGCTGAAGAACATCTCGGCAAGGTGTTTGACATTCACGGCGGCGGCATAGACCTGGTATTTCCGCACCACGAAAACGAACTCGCGCAAAGCCGTTGTGCGCACGGACAGCCGCTGATGGCTCAAGTCTGGATGCACAATGGATTCTTGCAGGTCGAAGGTGAGAAGATGTCGAAGTCGCTCGGCAACTTCATCACCATCAACGAGCTTCTGGACAGTGAGAACTTTGGTGGTCGTCGCTGGCCTGGTGAAGTGCTCCGGTTGGCCATGCTGATGACGCACTATCGCCAGCCGATTGATTTTTCGGTGCGCGGTCTGGAGGCGGCCGAAAAGACCCTAGGCAACTGGTATCGCCTGATCGGAGATGCCGCCGCCGGCCCGCCAAACCAATACGCGGACGAGGTCGATGCCGCGCTGCACGATGACCTCAATACGCCGGAGGCGATCGCAAAGTTGCACGCCGCCGCCGATGCACTGCGCGGCGGTCAACAACCGGACGTGGCAGGGCAGTTCAAAACCGCGGCCAACCGACTAGGTTTGCTGGAGGCAAGCGAAGCCGAGTGGAGGCGGCAGCTTGAGGCCGGTTTGGACATTGACGAAGCTCTGGTGCGCAGTCGCATTGCAGCCCGGCTGGAAGCGCGTAAGGCCAAGAACTGGCCAGAGTCAGATCGTATCCGCGAAGAATTGGCGGCTATGGGCATACAACTCAAGGACGCCAAGAACCCATCCACCGGGGACTTGGAAACGACCTGGGAAGTCAAGCGCTGACGCTGCAACTGCAAGAATAAACCACCTACGACGTCCATCTATTGCGCGCGTGATCGCTCAGCAATGCGCGCCAGGACTTGTTCCGCAGCATCTTGCAGTGAGGTAGCACCGTTGAGGACCGCGTCAGCGAGCGGTTCGATTTCAGAATCCTTGTCGAGGCCGGAAACGCGGCGACGGACGAGATCCGTTGTCATTTGCGCGAGCAGGTATGCGGCCCGCCGCCGGCGCCGGGCGATGTCCGACTGCGATAGACTGGCGGTGTGGTGATCCTCTAAGAGCGCGAAAAGGTCAGCCATGCCGTCGCCCTGCAGAGCGCTGACCTTGACAACGGGAATCTCGGTCCGCGCCATTGCGCGGACGGAGACTGCCCCCCGCAATTGCTGCAGTGTCTGCTCGGCATCGGGACGGTCGGACTTGGTCACAACGAGGATATCTGCGATTTCAAGATGGCCGGATTTGATGGCTTGGATGTCGTCGCCCATGCCGGGCGCGGAGATGACGATGCGGATGTCCGCAATGTCAGCGACGTCAATTTCGGATTGGCCGATCCCGACTGTTTCGAGAATGATGCGATCAAAACCGGCCGCGTCAAAAGCATCCACGGCGCGTACGGCTTCAGGCGATAAGCCGCCGAGACGTCCTCGGTTGGCCAGCGAGCGAACGAATACGCCATCATCGTCGAGCGCTGACGTCATGCGGATTCGATCGCCCAGGATGGCGCCTTTGGAAATCGCGCTGGAGGGATCGACCGCAATCACCCCAACGCGCTGGCCACGCGCGCGCCAGAGTCTAATCAAGGCATCGAGCAGGGTTGATTTCCCCGCCCCCGGCGGACCTGTTATTCCAATCGCCGGTCGGCCGCGGACGTGCGGCGCCAAGTGTCGTAGAACGTCACATGAGGTGTCGTCTGCCTGTTCCAGAATGGATATCACACGCGCCAACGCACCTCGGTCGCCAGCCAACAGGCCGGCCACTAATGATGCAGGCTCAAGCGTCATGACCGGTCATCCGCAGGACGCATCCCAATTCCGTCATCAAAACCATATGCCGGGGAAGCGATAGCGCGGGCGCATCGAGATCGGTCCGAGGCCAACCATCGATATCATCGGCTCCTCGACGACCTCGATCGGCGGATGCATCGACGTCGGGACGAGCTCTTCCAGGCGTGCAATGCGCTGCTCAGTCGTCGGGTGTGAACGCAAAACCGACGGCTGCGGTACGCGGCGTGCCGGAACGGGCAACATCAGATCCTCCCAGAAATGACCGGTGTAGCGTTCCACCTTCTGGAGGGCGGAAGCGAGGCCGGCAGGATCACCGGTCAGGCTTGCCCCGTCGAGATCAGCATCGAACTCGCGCACGCGCGACAAGCCAAGCTGCAGCAGGTTGGACAGGGCAGGAGCCAGATAAAGGATGATGATACCAAACCAATTGTACGCCGCCTCACCCGCGACGATATAGGAAAACACATTCACGAGCGCCAACATTGCGGCGATGTAGGAGAGGACCTGCGTCAACCGGCTGATCAAGTCGGCGAGTCCCATGACGGTAAGATCATTGTTGCGGATGTGGCTCATTTCGTGCGCAAGAACACCGGCCAGTTCCCGCATGCTAAGCCGTCGCAGCAGGCCCTCCGTGATGCCGATGACTGCCTTGCCGCGTGTCCCGGTCGCGAACGCATTGAGAGCCATGCTCGGAATGACATAGATATTTGGGCGATAGCCAAGTTCTGCCCGTTCTGCGAGCGCCGCAACGATGCGCACGAGCTGACCGCCGGACATCGGGTCCACCAACTGACCATTGTAGAGCCGCATAACCGCTGCCGCGGGAATTTGCGGTGCGCCGAGCGACAGAAAGATAACCGTGCCGGCGGCGGTGACAACACCAAGCAGGCCCCACAGCAGGCCGGCGGAAATCATGAACAATCCGCCAATCCCGCCGAGCAGCAAGAAAGTGTGCATCAGGTTGTTGCGGCTGTGTGCCGTCATGGCCGATTTGTCGAGCATGGCGCAAATGCTCTCCTACTCTGGCGCTGGCGACGATAGCCAATCGCCGATACGCGTATAGATCAGTCTAGAACTTTTCGATCACAGTCGTATCACGAACCGGCTCCGGCCGCTCACTGATCTTCTGAGAGATGATCGGCAGTATGTGCTCAATGTCATCGGCCACCGAGAAATTGACGTCCAGCCCGTCGCGAATGAACGTCTCTTCACGCATATGCTCCAGCAGCGACAGAAACGGCGACCAAAACCCCTCGATATTGGCCAAAACAACTGGCTTGTTGTGCTGGCCCAACTGTGCCCAGGTCAATTGCTCGACGAGTTCCTCTAACGTTCCAATCCCGCCGGGCAACGCAACGAACGCGTCAGCGCGTTGAAACATCAGCATTTTCCGGTCGTGCATGTTCTTCACGACAATCAGCTCATCGATCTCGCTGATCTGCTGTTCGCGTTGCGACAGAAAATCGGGAATGATGCCGGTAACCAGGCCACCGGAATCGCGCGCGGCACGCGCCACGGCGCCCATGAGCCCGAGATTGCCGCCACCGTAGACCAGCCTGACTCCTTGTTCGCCCAGACTGGTGCCCAATGTGGCTGCTGCGGCCATATAGGCCGGATTCCGGCCACCGCCTGAGCCGCAATAGACACATACGCTCTCCAGCTGGGCGGTCGAGCTGACGGACTTGTCGGTCAAATTGAGGGCGTCATTGGGCATCTATCGATCTTTATCCTATTGGGCGCTGACAGCACTTGGCCGAGGCGAAGTTGGAGTTACGCTGCACACAAGCCACAATGGCCCGCGAATAATCCAGCTTGTCTCCAAGCGCGGTGCAACTGTGACAAAGTCGAATATTGGACTTATGACGCTTTGCGCAAGTGGAACCGTCTGGCACTGTGCACGCGAAACCGCTAGGTTGACAAGAACGGCACATAACCGCCTGGATTAGCGACAGGAATGCGTCGTGGGGGTAAGTGGTGCCGGCTGTGTAAAGCGTAAATGGGGGCGAACGCCAAATGCGGACGATTGGATTGTTATGCGTAGCGGTCCTGGGGCTCGCCTTCGCTGGTCATGCCAGCAGTCGCTCTTTTGGACTTGCGACCGAAACCGCTGGCCCTAGTCCCGCGCCATCGCGAAACGAAGTGCGAACGGCCGCGCTTCATCCGAGCACGAGAGATGATGGCGCGGCAATAGACTCGTCAGGCCGCCCAATGGCAGGGTTTTCGCTGACCCGAGAGGATGTGTTGCCGCCGCGCTTCACCCGAGTCGTGGTATCCGAAACAGGAACGTTGCTGATCGAGGGATTCGGCGCGGCGGGAGCGAGCATCGATCTCATCCACAACAGTCGCAAAGTGGCGTCGATTCAGATTGGCGTCGACAACCGTTGGAAATTTGCGCCACGCATGCTCGTCGGTGCCGGCGACCACCGCCTGGGTGTCGAGACGATGCTGGCCGGCCGCACCGGTCGAATTATTGGTGATGAGTTGCGTGTTTCGATCCCGCGCGCCAAGCGCAATCGTATCGACATCCGCTTCGACGAGGATGCGCTGATCCGGCGCCATTCCGAAAAAATTGGGGAAGAGGCATCCCGGGTCTTTGACACGTTCTTCAATGGCAAGGATGTGCCACCCATTAGGCTGGCCCAGCGCAGACAGGAGCCTCCCCGACAGACGACGAGCGACACTTCGGATCTTACGCGAGACGCGATGGAGTGGCTCGGCCGCGCCAACACGGAATATCAAAAACAGATCATTCCCAGACTGCAAATCGGTGGCGGGCTGAATCTGCCGACCAATGGCCAACAGCGCCAGCGCGTGGCGCGACTACAGCCGATCCGGGTGCCAACCGTCGACGACGTGACGCAACTTCTGCAAAGTTGGTTCGACCGTTCGGCCGACAACTATGACAACCAAATTATACCACGGTTGTCGGGCGCTCGCGCTTCGAAGATTGTTATAAGCCCTGAGCAAGAAGAAGCGACAAAGGCCCAACGGCAGCGCGAGAATGCGGCCCGAGAAAAACGGGCAAGAGAGGACGCTGCCCGGGCATCCGCCGAGCGTCGCGAACGAGACGAGGAAGAACGGCTTGCGGCAGTCCGACGGGCTCAACAACAAGCCGCCCAGCATCAGGCGCAACAGCAGACGGCACGTGAAGCACAACTACGCGAGGCACGAGAACAGGCGGCTCGCGCCGCGGAGGCTCGACGCGCGCAAGAACAAGCGGAACGTGAGGCGGCTGAACGCCGGGCCCAGGAGCAAGCCGAGCGTGCCGCAGCCGCACAACGCGCGACGGAAGAGCGTGAAATTGCGGAGCGTGAACTCGAGCGGGCACGGGCCGATCGTGAGCGTGCCGAAGCGGAACGCCGCGCAGCCGAAGCTGCGCGTCGGAACCTTGAAGTCGCGACACGGGCGACCCGCCAGCAACAGCAGGAAGCCGACCGTAAATCTCGGATTGCAGAAGCGCGTAGGACCAACGCCAACGCACAGGCCGAACGTGAGCGAGCTCGCAAGGCGCGCGAGAACGCCCGCCGCCTCGTTGTCGAACGATTGCGTGAGCAACGTCGACAGCAGCAGTTGGAGAAGGAAGAGCGTAGCAAGCGCTTGGCTGAGTTGTGGCAACGGGCAAAGCGCGCGGCGAGTGACGCTGTCACGCGCATGCGCAACCGGCAAACGCGGGAGAAACTCGAAGAAGACCGGAAACAAGACCGACGCGAAGCCGTCGTCGCGCAACGTGAGGCGGCGCCGGCGACCCGACCGTCAACGGTTGATGAGCGTAGCCCTTCAAATTCGCGCATTGCACTGAATTTGCCAAGCCAGCGGCCGAAGACCATTGCCGTAAGGCCGCGGCGCGTAGCGAGCGCACGCAAAGCAACCCGCAAAGCAACGAAGACATCAGCAAGACGCGTGCGCAAACGCCGCGCCCGCCGTCGCACTGCAAAAGTGAGAAGTTATCACCGCCGGGCTCGAACGAGATGTCGTCATCGGTCGGCCTGGCGCGTTCGCCTGCCTGGAAAATACGTTGTGCGCAAAGGTGATTCGCTCTGGCGCATCGCCAGACGGCACTATCGCAAGGGCCACCGTTATTGGCGGATTTACAAGGCCAATCGACGGAAGATCCGCAACCCAAACCTGATTTATCCTTGCCAGCGGTTCTCAATTCCCCGCCGTCGCGCGTGATATTTTAGGCAGGCTTCCTACGTTGCGTTAGTGTGGGCGAACCCACGGCTTCGCCCGGCCACCGTGTTCAACGCGAGGAACTATCTGCATGTCACGCTCGACAGTTTCCGGTGCGCTTACGGACGGCCAAATTGCGCCAAGGCCGAGTGGCGGAGGCCAAAAGCGCAGCGCTCATGCCTTTGTTGTCCAGGGATTGCTTCCATTTGTATGGCCGAAGGATCGGCCTGATCTGAGGCTTCGCGTCGTTCTCGCCGCTATTGTGCTGGTCATTGCCAAGATCGTAACGGTTCTTGTCCCGGTGTTCTACAAGCATGCAACAGACGCTTTGACGAACAACGCCACTGGCGCCGCCGCCCTGACATCAGCAAACATCGCCACAGGTGCGGTGGCCATGATTATCGCCTATGGCGTGGGTCGCATCGGGATGGTTGTTCTGACGCAAATCCGCGATGTTCTCTTCACGTCCGTCGGCCAGCACGCCGTGCGGTCTCTGAACAAGCGCACCTTCCGCCACCTGCATCAGCTCTCGCTTCGCTTTCACCTGGAGCGACGGACAGGCGGACTATCGCGTGTCATCGAGCGAGCAACGCGAGCGATTGAATTGATCATGCGGACCGGTGTCTTGAACCTCGGCCCCACGATCCTCGAACTCGTCTTCATTGCCGGTCTTTTGTTGTACTTCTTCAATTGGATTTATGTGCTGGTGATTATCGGCACCGTGGCAGTTTATATCTGGTTCACGCTCAAGGCGACGGAATGGCGAATCACCATTCGCCGCGAAATGAATGACAGCGACACGGAAGCCAACACCAAAGCCATCGATAGCCTGTTGAATTTCGAAACGGTTAAGTATTTCGGCAACGAGGCAATGGAGGCCAACCGGTTCGATGATTCAATGGCGCGATACGAGAATGCGGCCATTCGCACGTATTATTCGCTTGGGATCCTGAACGCGGGGCAAGCAATCATTTTCACGGCCGGCATGACTGCCTGTATGGTGATGGCGGCCTATGGCGTCATGGCTGGTGTGCACACTATCGGCGATTTCGTTCTCATTAACGCGCTACTCATTCAGCTTTACATGCCACTGAACTTCATGGGATTTGTGTATCGCGAACTGCGCCAGGGGCTCGTTGACCTGGAAACGATGTTCGGGTTACTGGAACAGAACCCCGAAATCGAAGACAAGCCCGGCGCGCAACCCCTGCAGGTCAAGGAAGGCGCCATACGCTTCGAGAACGTGTCCTTCGCCTACGATCCGGAACGGCCGATCCTGGAGAACCTATCCTTCACGGTGGCCCCGGGCAGTATGGTTGCGTTGGTCGGACCATCTGGGGCCGGAAAATCGACGATCAGCCGCATTCTCTTCCGCTTCTACGACATTCAATCGGGCAGAGTGACGATTGATGGTCAGGACCTCGGAGAAGTGAGCCAAGATTCATTGCGTGCTGCGATTGGTGTTGTGCCGCAGGATACGGTGCTCTTCAACGATACGATTATCTACAACATTCGGTACGGCCGTCTGGACGCCACTGATGAGGAGGTGTTCGAGGCGGCTCGACTGGCGCAGATCGATCGCTTTGTCCAGACCCTTCCCGAGGGCTATCGCACAATAGTCGGGGAACGGGGATTGAAGCTGTCCGGTGGTGAAAAGCAACGGATGGCGATTGCACGCACGATCCTCAAGGCCCCGCCGATCCTCATTCTGGACGAAGCCACCAGTGCGCTGGACACACAGACAGAGAAGGACATTCAGGACGCTCTGGACCGCGTTTCCGAGGGTCGCACGTCGCTGGTCATCGCCCATCGCCTATCGACGATCGTCCATGCGGACCAGATCCTCGTGCTGGAGAAGGGACGCCTGGTGGAGCATGGAACGCACTCTGAGCTGATGGAGCGTGACGGCCTTTATGCATCATTGTGGAACCAGCAGCAAAAAGCCGAACAGGCGCGCGCGGAGCTCGCCAAAACGTTGGAGGAGGCCGAGCGGAGCGGTGCCCTTCGGCCGGCGAACTGGCGGCCAGTTGACTAGATTATTGGGCCTTGTGTTGGAACCGCGACGGCGGTTGCAACACAAGGCACAAAGATGATCGCCCTAAAAGCCGCGGCGTGTTCATGTCGTGACCGGCCAAAGCGTATAGAGGTAGGCACCATATCCAAGGAACAGAATGGCGCCTTCTAGCCGACTAATTCGAAAGCCAGAGCGCGCAAAAATAATCAGAAGAATCGAAGCACCGACCATCACGATGTTGTCAAAGGTGACAATCCGCTCGGGAACCAAAGTTGGGGCAAACACGCCCGTCAGTCCGCCAACGCCCAGAATGTTGTAGATATTCGAGCCCATGATGTTGCCAACCGCAACGGCGGGCTGTGAGCGCGCGGCTGCGACAAGCGACGTCACAAGTTCGGGCATTGATGTCCCAATGGCGACAATCGTTAGGCCGATGACGGCCTCGGACACGTCAAAGTGACGTGCCAACTGAATCGCACCGTCAACCAGGAACCGGCTGCCAAATATCAGCATCGCCAGGCCAGCAACAGCCACCATGGCTGCCGTAGCAGCGGGCATCCCGGCCCTGATATTGGCAACCAGCCGCGCTCCGGTGGGAAGACGGCGGAGTTGGCCGTGTGCCTCCGCCTTCTGTAGAGCGCTGGTCGGGTCTTGGCCGGCCGCATAGCGTTCCTGGCGCCAGGCATAGATCAAATAAGCAATCAGCCACAGCAGCAGGATGGATCCGATATACTCGTCCAGCGGTCGCCACACGCTGATGATGGCGAATACGACGGCGGTCATAACGACAACCGTACCATCGCGCGACAGCGAGCGTGACGTGACCGCGATTGGAACCAGCAACGCAGAAAGGCCGAGGATTAGGAGAATATTGGAAATGCTAGACCCAACGAAGTTGCCTATGGCGATGCCTGGAGAACCGACTCGCGCGGCCTGGATCGACGTTGCCATTTCGGGGGCCGACGTACCAAATCCGACAAGAACGATCCCGATAAACAGTGGCGACACTCTGATAAATTCCGCGATTCGCACGGCGCCTCGGACCAACAATTCACCGCCAACGATCAGCAGCGCCAATCCGACGCCTGTCGCGAGTATTGGATCCATGTGCTCCCCAACTTGCCTTTGACCGAATGAAACGACACCCGAGACATACGCCGACCGAAGCAATCTTCAACCGGATGTGGCGATGAAGTCATCGGACGTGTAGCCTTGCAGGTAAAGCAGGCCGGTGAGATCGCAATGATCGATGGAAACTGCGGCCTGCTCGGCAAGCATCGGTTTGGCGCGATAGGCGACGCCGAGACCGGCACGATTGATCATTGCGAGATCGTTGGCGCCGTCGCCCACGGCCAAGCATTGGGCTGCGGTCAGGCGCCGGCGGACCATCAGGTCTTCAAGGGCGGCAAGTTTGGCCTCACGCCCGAGCACGGGATCCACGACATCCCCCGTTAGACTGTCTTCGTTGAACTCAAGCGTGTTGGCCCGGTTCTCGTGAAAGCCCAATCGTGCGGCGATCCGTGACGTGAAAAACGTAAACCCGCCCGAGACGAGTGCACAGTAGGCGCCCTGCGCAGCCATTGTTGCGACCAGGGCTTGGGCACCAGGCATCAATTCGATGCGCTCTTCGATTACGCGCTCGAGATCCAACTGCGACAAGCCTTTGAGCAGCGAGACCCGAGATCGCAGCGCCGGCTCGAAGTCCAGCTCGCCCCGCATTGCCTGCTCGGTGATTCTGGCGACTTCATTGCCTACACCGGCGAGTGCTGCAATCTCGTCGATGCACTCCTGTCGAATCATTGTTGCGTCCATATCCGCAATCAGCAATCGCTTTCGGCGTTCAGGCGTATCTTCAACCAAGTTGACGTCGCATGGAATTGCCGCCAGCTCTGTGCGCAGGGCGTCGATTAGCTGATGCCGTTGCGCCTGCTCTATGGTAATCTTGATTTCGCACGCAATCCCTGGGTTGAGCCATTGCGGATCAACTCGCTGGTCCAGACCAATGAGGGCTTCGCAGGCAGCAAGCTCGTCAAGTCTTAGCGAAGGCTCGGTCGGGGAACAGGTGACCACGATGACGAAGGGGCTCATAATCCTTGTCCTTTCGCCGGACCGGCAATCCTGATGCCGCGGTCGCACGATGTTTTGGGGAAGGAGGGTATGTCAAAATATCGGGCTATCCTAATCGCAGGTCCCACGGCGAGCGGCAAGTCGCAACTTGCTCTGGACATTGCCGAGAAGATCAACGGCATCATCGTCAATGCCGATAGCATGCAGGTCTATGAAGACCTCAGCATTCTCACGGCGCGACCGAGTAGCGCCGATCTTGCCCATGCTCCACACGCACTTTACGGGTTCGTACCGGGCGATCGCCCGTACTCGGTTGGGCAGTACGTGCACGACGCCGAACGCGTGATCGGCGAGTGTCTGGAAGGTGGCCATATGCCGATTCTGGTGGGCGGTACAGGGCTCTATTTCCGCGCGCTGCTCGACGGCTTGTCCCCGATTCCACCGATTCCCAAATCCATTCGTCAGCACTGGCGCAGCGAGGCAGCGAGGCTCGGGGCCGAACAATTGCATCTGGTTTTGACGGCCCGGGATCGCGAAATGGCGGCCCGACTGGAGGCCACCGACAAACAACGCATTGTCCGTGCTCTCGAAGTCCTGGATGCGACCGGCCAATCCCTCGCCGATTGGCAGCGCATTCCAGGCGTTCCGGTGCTGCCCAGCGAGGCCACCGTGAAAATTGTCATCGATACCGAGCGTGAAGTTCTGTACCGCAACTGCGAAAACCGATTCGACAATATGTTGGCGTCCGGTGCGCTGGATGAGGTCGCGCGGCTGGCCGCCAAGAACTATGACGAATCGTTGCCGATCATGCGGGCGCTCGGGGTCCAGCCATTGCTTGCGCATCTCCGTGGGCGCATCGATCTCGCAACGGCGGTTGAGACAAGTAAAGTTGAAACCCGCCATTATATCAAACGCCAACTGACTTGGCTCAAGAGCAATATGATTACGTGGAATTGGATTGAAGCGCAACATATGGAAAGTTTGACAGATAATATCTTGCCAATTGTTAACTAGAGCTTGCTAAACTTCTCATTCTTGGACTACCAACCGAGCGCTGTTTTTTGGCGCCGCTGCAAAGCGCGTGCGCGGATCACACGGCCAGCTGAGAGTTGAGGAGAAAAACATGGCACGCACCATGACCGGCGCGGAAATGGTCACCGAGGCGTTGAAGGATCAGGGCGTCGAATTGATGTTCGGCTATCCTGGTGGCGCCGTGCTTCCGATCTACGATGAGATCTATCAGCAGGAAAAGGTGCGCCACATCCTGGTGCGACAGGAAGGCGGAGCGGTTCATGCTGCCGAGGGTTATGCCCGTTCAACCGGCAAAGTCGGTGTCGTTCTGGTGACCTCGGGGCCAGGGGCAACCAATGCCGTGACCGGTCTGACCGACGCCCTGATGGATTCAATTCCGCTCGTCTGCCTTACCGGGCAGGTTCCGACTCACCTGATCGGCTCTGATGCATTCCAGGAGTGCGACACCGTCGGTATCACGCGCTCATGTACCAAGCACAACTACCTCGTAAAGGATGTCGACGATCTGGCTCGCGTTCTGCACGAGGCTTTTTACGTTGCCCGCTCAGGTCGACCCGGCCCCGTCGTGGTCGACATTCCGAAAGACGTGCAGTTTGCCACCGGGAATTACGTCGGCCCGTCAAACATCCAGCACAAGACCTACCGGCCTGTCCTGAAAGCAACGCAGCCGCAAATTCAAGCCGCCATCAGTTTGATCGCGAACGCCAAGAAGCCGGTGTTCTATACCGGCGGCGGCGTCATCAATTCTGGTCCGAAGGCGTCCCAGGCGCTGCGCGAATTCGTCAAGCTGACCGGCTTTCCAATCACCTCGACGCTGATGGGACTTGGTGCTTATCCGGCAAGCGGCGGCGAGTGGTTGGGCATGCTCGGCATGCATGGCACTTACGAGGCCAACATGGCGATGCACGATTGCGACGTCATGATCGCGATCGGAGCGCGATTTGATGACCGCATCACGGGCCGCCTTGATGCGTTTTCCCCGAATTCCAAGCGCATTCACATTGATATCGACCCGTCGTCGATCAACAAGAATGTCCGCGCCGACGTGCCGATCCTCGGAGATTGTGCCTACGTTGTCGAGGAACTCATCCGGGCCTGGAAAGCCGAGGCGATGCAAGTCGACAAACCGGCCTTGAAGGCGTGGTGGAAGCAGATCGACAACTGGCGCACGCGCAAGTCGCTGTCGTACAAGCCGGCCAGCGACTTCATCATGCCGCAGTTCGCGCTGGAACGTCTGCACGAACTGACGAAGGACCACGATACCTACATCACGACGGAAGTGGGTCAGCATCAAATGTGGGCCGCACAGTTCCTCCACTTTGACCAACCGAATAGATGGATGACGTCAGGCGGGCTGGGGACGATGGGTTATGGCTTGCCCGCGGCGATCGGCGTGCAGTTGGCCCATCCCAACGCGCTGGTTGTTGATGTCGCGGGTGACGCCTCGATCCTGATGAACATCCAGGAGATGTCGACAGCCATCCAGTATCACCTGCCGGTCAAGGTATTGATTCTCAACAACCAGTACATGGGGATGGTGCGCCAGTGGCAGCAGTTGCTGCACGGCAATCGCTATTCGGAAAGCTACACAGAGTCATTGCCCGACTTCGTGAAGTTGGCCGAAGCATATGGCGCGCGCGGACTCATTTGCGATCAACCGGCTGACCTTGACGATGCGATCAAAGAAATGATTGCGATCCCGGGTCCGGTGCTGTTCGATTGTCGCGTCGCAAACCTTGCGAATTGCTTCCCGATGATTCCGTCAGGCAAGGCGCACAACGAGATGTTGCTCGGTGAAGATGTGTCGGACGAAGAAATTGGCGCGGCCGTCGACAAGGAAGGCAAGATGTTGGTCTAGCGCGAACGCAATCTGCATGCACTCGCAATGCAGGCGCACATCACCGACATCGAATTCGGAATCGGAATCGGAACAAATGCGATGCATCTGACGATCGCGAACAAGCTTTATTCGTCCTGGTCGCTGCGGCCATGGATATTGATGAAAGCGAAGGGTATTGCCTTCGACGAAACGATCATTCCGCTCGACCAGCCGGATACGTCGCGCCGCATCCGTGCCATCTCGGCCGCTGGACGTGTGCCCATTCTGCAGGACGGTTCCTGCAAGATCTGGGAAAGTCTCGCAATCCTCGAGCATCTGAATGATCGCTTTCCGGACAAGGAGATATGGCCGAGCAAGCCGGCGGCCCGAGCACACGCCCGATCGATCGCGTCCGAGATGCATGCGGGTTTCACGGCGTTACGCTCCGCCTGCCCGATGAACCTGGGCAAAAAGTTTGCGCCCCGCAACCGGGGAGCAGATGTTGCAGCGGACGTTGCGCGCGTCGACACCATCTGGTGTGAGGCGCGAGACCGGTTCGGTGCAGAGCCGGAGGGGCCGTTCCTCTATGGCGCGTTCTCGGCCGCAGATGCCATGTACGCACCCGTCGTGACACGTCTGGATACTTACAGCTTCGATATGACGACTGCCGCACGGTCCTACATGGACGCTGTTCTCGGACATTCCGCCTATCGTGAATGGCTGGATGCCGCCCTTCAAGAAACCTGGATTGTCCCAAGTGACGAGGTTGACGAAGAGCCGATCGAGACTTACCGCCCCCAACCCAGTTGACGTCAAGCGCGAGAAAGCAACATGTCACAACAGCAACCAATGTCGCACTATCCCGATCCCATTGCCGATCAAGAGATCGTCGAGCGGACGTTGGCCGTCCTGGTGGACAACGAGCCCGGTGTGCTGGCACGGGTTATCGGTCTGTTCTCAGGGCGAGGTTACAATATCGATTCACTCACCGTCACCGAGACGGAACACGAAAAGCATATCTCGCGCATCACCATTGTGACGCGCGGCACCGCGGCCGTGATCCTGCAAATCAAGCATCAGCTGGAGCGCATGGTCCCCGTTCATCGCGTGATCGATCTGACGTTTGAATCGGAATCGCTGGAACGGGAACTGGCTCTGATCAAAGTAGCCGGCAAAGGCGAAAATCGGATCGAGGCTCTGCGTCTTGCCGAGATCTTCAAGGCCGACGTGATCGACGCTTCCACCCAGCACTTCATTTTTCAACTTACGGGCCGATCAGTCGACATTGAACGATTCATTGCCATCATGACCGAACTTGGCCTCGTCGAGGTTTCGCGGACCGGTATTGCGGCCATCGCTCGGGGTAAGGAAAGCCTCTAAGGCGTCTACGCATCCAGTGAACCCGGGTAGGGCTGTGGAGCCAGGCCCACTTCAACCGGCGAACTGGACAGCCTCACCGGATGCTTGACCGCCGTCAGTAAACCGTAGTCCGAGGGGATCTCAAGCAGAAGATCGGCAATGTCTGCGTGGTTTGGCGCGGACACCCTGAACCCGTCATCGATCCGACCAAGTGATTGCAGCCAGCGTCCGGTGCGGGCCAGGGCGACGCGCACGCGCCAGCTGCCGCCTTCCGTCGCGCGCTTGTAGAGCCCGGCCATGGCGCCCATGGTCATGAGATAGCCGGAGGCAAAGTCGAGTGCCTGGCACGGCAGCGGCTTCGGGCCTTCGACACCGGCCGCCTCGGCCTCCGCCCAGTTGATCCCGGTTGCCGTTTGGACCAGTGAATCGAAACCGCGTCGTCGGGCCCATGGACCAACGTGACCCCAGGCCGATATCGAGACAGAGACTATGCCCGGTCGCAACGCAGCAAGGCGCTCCGGGGCAAACCCGAGATCATCGAGCGCACCGGGCCGATAGCCTTGCACGAAGACATCAGCCGCCGTCAGATGAGATTCTAACTCTGCGCGTCCTGCCGCCGTCTTCAAATCGATGAAGACGGATCGCTTGCCGCGACCACCATCGATTTCCAGGACCTTGGGATCGCGTGGCAACCGGGCCGCCGATACGCGGAGAACCTCAGCGCCGTAAGCCGCAAGAGTGCGCCCGCACACCGGGCCAGCGATGACCCGAGTGAGGTCCAGCACGGAAACGCCTGTTAGAGCATCACTCGGATTCGGCGGCAGGGGCTCGACGGGTGCATCGCC
>JBPCWB010000818.1:0-25077 GCA_051009955.1 Hyphomicrobiaceae bacterium
CGCTCCTTCTCGATGACCGACGAATCCAGTTCGTCCACCGTCAAAGCCAGTGGCGCGGCGGCGGCGATATGCATGGCAAGTTGGCGCCCGAATTCCTTCAGCTTGCCCTTATCGCCCGCGCTTTCCAAGGCGACAAGAACACCGATCTTGCCAAGTCCGTCACTCACTTTGTTGTGCACGTAGTCGGCAACGATGCCTTCGCCGACACTGAGCATTGCCGTTCGACGCAGCGTCATGTTTTCGCCAATGGTCGCGATCATTTCCTTGATCTGATCATCAACCGACCCGGAGCTACCCGGATAAGGAGATGAGAGCAGCTTTTCGACGTCGTTGTTCGCCTCCGGCGCCAGCCCGGCGATTGCCGTCACCATACCCTGGAACTGCTCGTTGCGGGCCACGAAGTCGGTTTCCGAGTTGACCTCGACCGCGGCACCTATCTTTTCGCTGGCCATTACGCCAACCAATCCTTCGGCAGCCACCCGGTCCGACTTCTTGGCAGCCTTTGACAGCCCCTTTTTGCGGAGCCAGTCGATGGCTGCTTCCATCTCGCCGTTGTTCTCGGTCAGCGCCTGTTTGCAGTCCATCATGCCTGCGCCGGTCGATGTGCGCAGTTCTTTGACCATACTTGCGGTGATCGTCATCATTCGCTCTCTTCGTTGCGGGCACAGCGCTCGCCATGCCCGAGTCATGATCCCTTTTGACGAAATCTTCGTCCGAGAAGCCTGTCCGGCCTTAGGCCGCAGCAGCCTCAACCAATTTCTTTGCCGGATCGATCCAGGCCTTGCAGGTCTCGCCGCCTTCCAAATTCAATCGCGCATCCAACAGGGCGACGTTGGCCTCGTCCAGGTCTGCCAACTGCCAGTAGTGGAACACGCCGGCATCATGGAGTGCCTGCTCAATCTTGTCGGTTAGGCCGGCGATCAGCTTCAAGTCGTCGGCTTCGCCGCGCGGTGCTTCAATGCCTTCGAATACTGTACTGACTGCCGGCAGTTCTTCGGCAATCGGCTCCGCTGCGGCACCGATGTCAACGCCGGTTGCGACTTGCGCCCGCTCGATACCGTCAATGGCCGCGCGCGCAATCAAATCGCAATAGAGCGTGATGGCCCGACCGGCATCGTCATTGCCTGGAATCGGATAATCGATGCCATCCGGGTCGCAGTTCGTGTCCACAACGGCGATGATCGGAATGTTGAGCTTCTTGGCTTCCGCGATCGCGATCGCTTCCTTGTTGGTGTCGATGACAAACAGAAGGTCCGGCGTACCGCCCATTTCCTTGATGCCACCCAGCGATCGCGTAAGTTTGTCGCGCTCACGCGTGACGTTGAGGAGCTCCTTCTTGGTGCGACCCTGGCCTTCACCTTCGAGGATTTCCTCAAGCTGACGTAGCCGGCGGATGGACAGAGAGATTGTCTTCCAGTTGGTCAGTGTGCCACCCAACCAACGGTGGTTGATGAAATACTGCGCTGAGCGGCGCGCCGCATCAGCAATGGCGTCAGACGCCTGGCGCTTGGTGCCGACGAACAGCACACGCCCGCCGCCCGCGACCGTATCCGAAACCTTGACGAGAGCCTGGTGGAGCAGCGGTGTTGTCTGCGTCAGGTCGACGATATGAATGTTGTTGCGCGACCCAAAGATGTAGGACGACATCTTTGGATTCCATCGATGGCTTTGGTGGCCGAAGTGCACGCCTGCTTCAAGCAGCTGGCGCATTGTAAATGCCGGCAGCATACGTAAATTTCCTTTTCCGGTTTAGCCTCCACGACCCCGAACAGGCATCAAGTGCCCACCGGAGCGCATCACGGGGCTTTCAATCCGCGACGCGCAAGGGTCGTGTGTGAGATGCGCCGTAAATAAGCGGCGTCCGGGAAAAATGCAAGCCGAATCACGCCAACCCGCTGCCGAGTGGTGCTCTGGGTTTTCTCCGAAACCCGAGACGACGCAATCGAGAGCGACGGCCAAAGCCAATGACCGCCGCGAGTCTGGCAACCACCAAACCTATCGTGCCGACAGGGGCCTACTCAGTAGCAGTGATCTTCCAGTCTGTCGCAGGCCCAAAGATAACCGCGGTCGCACTTACGTGCCCAGCGATTGCAGCGGCGATAGTTGTAGTGATTACTCTTGCGCGCCTCATTGGCGATGATTGCGCCGAAGACGCCGAGCGCCAGGCCTGCTGCAAAAGCACCGCCGCGATTCCGCCGCCGCCTGCGGCGCCAGCGGCGCGCCACTTTGATGGTTTTTTGCGCAGACGGTTTATTCAGATTCAGGCCGGATAGAGCCGTCGACGCGAGCTTCGACGCGACCGGCGCTGCCTGCGTTGTCTCGGGCACCTGGGCCGCTTGAGCCGAAAACGCACCTACTGCCAATAAACAAATCGCTGCAGCGACACGCTGTAGTTGTCTCATGATACCGCTCCTATGCGTTTCGGCGCTGCCGACGCGCCGCGCCGAGTCACCGTACATCTAGAGGCTTAAATTCATGCGAAATGAAGGCGGCAGGCTGATTTCTTAGTTAAGATCCGAGATCCCAATCAAACCGGGCAGCGTACTGAGCGTCCCGCGGGCCTGCGGCCCCGTATCAAAACGCCCGTTCAGCTGCAGCTCACATGTCTGTCCGGTTTCGGTCAGATCAACGGCAATACGGATCTGCCCACTTCCTGGCTGCAAATAACCCGACAATTCATGCAAGACGCCTTGTTCGCTGATCAAGAGATCAGCCGCATTGAATCGCAACCTGAGTCCCTTCTGTACAGTGCCGACAGCCTCGTCGAGGGCCTGCAACGACTGAACGCGCATCTTCAAGGCATCACCATCTCGTTCTGCCTCAATACCGACGATCACTGGTGTGCCGGCTTCCAGCAACTGGCGGGACTGATGCAGGAGATCGGAGAAGATGACTGCCTCGAATTGGCCGGAGGTGTCGGAGAACAGAGCGAACGCGAAGGCATTGCCCTTGGCGGATTTGCGTTCCCGGGCCGAGACGACGATCCCGGCGATCCGTCCAGCCGTAGCACCTTGTTCGGTCGCGGCCTCGAATTCGGCGTATGTCAGAATACCCAGAGCTTCCAGCGAACTCCGATATTCGTCAAGCGGATGGCCCGAGAGGAAGAACCCGATCGCGTCGAATTCCCGCTCGAGGCGCTCCATGGGTGTCCAGCGTTTCGCTGCACGCATGTCAAGCAGTGGTTGCTCCGAGGCCCCGCTACCGGCGAACAGATCATCAATTCCGGTTGCCTCGTTGGCCGCCAATCGGTTGGACAGGGCTAATATCTGCTCCGCATTGCTATGCACCCGAGCGCGGTCTGGCTCCAATCCGTCGAACGCACCGGCTGAAGCCAGCGTTTCCACGGCGCGCCTATTGAGCGACTTTGCCTCAAGCCGGCGCGCGAAGTCAGAGAGATCCTCGAAGCGACCATTGCTTTGGCGTTCGCTCACGATGGCCTCAACGGCGCCGGCACCGATATTCTTGAGCGCTGCCAGCGAGTAGCGGATCGCGCCCGGCGTTGCGTCGTCTTTCGGCGGCTCGGACAGGAAGTCGACATCGGATCCGTTGACGCATGGCGGCAACACGGCAATCTCGCTCTTTCGCGCCTCGGCGGAAAAGATTGCCAGTTTGTCGGTGTTTCCCATGTCGAGTGTCATCGATGCGGCGAGAAATTCCTCGCGGAAATTCGCCTTCAGATAGGCGGTGTGATAGCTGATCAGGGCATAGGCGGCCGCATGGGATTTGTTGAAGCCATAGCCGGCAAACTTGTCGACGAGCTGGAAGATGTCGGCGGCATCACCCTTCTTGACACCATTGGCCACGGCGCCCTTGACGAACTGCGCCTGCTGCTCGGCCATGGCAGCCTTGTCTTTCTTACCCATCGCACGACGCAGCACGTCTGCCGTTCCGAGCGAGTACCCCCCCATCACCTGTGCAATTTGCATCACCTGCTCCTGGTAGATGATGACGCCGTAGGTCTCCTTCAGGATATCTTCGAGCATCGGATGCAGGCAGTCGACAGGCTCCTCGCCGTGCTTGCGGTTAATGTAGGTGGGGATGTTGTCCATCGGGCCTGGCCGGTAAAGCGCGACCATTGCGATGATGTCCTCGAACCGGTCTGGCTTGAGCCGCTTGAGGCTCTCGCGCATGCCCGTGGATTCCAATTGAAAGACGCCGACAGTGTCCGCACGGGCGAGCAGTTCGTAGCTTGCGACATCGTCGAGTGGCAAGCTTGCCAGATCAATGTCGATACCGCGGCCCCGCTTGATCAGTTCGACAGCCTTCTGCAGTACTGTCAACGTCTTGAGGCCAAGGAAATCGAACTTCACCAGCCCTGCGGCTTCAACCAGTTTCCAGTTGAACTGGGTGATGGGTAAGTTCGATTTGGGATCGCGGTAGAGCGGAACCAACTCGTCCAATGGTCGGTCGCCAATCACCATGCCGGCGGCGTGGGTCGAGGCGTGCCGGTAGAGCCCCTCGAGCTTTTGCGAGATGTCAAGCAGGCGCTCGACAATTGGTTCCTCGTCGCGGGCCTGCTGCAGGCGCGGTTCCTCTTCAATGGCTTCGGGCAACGTAACAGGGTTTGCGGGATTGTTCGGAACCAACTTGCACAGCTTGTCGACCTGACCATAGGGCATCTGCAGGACGCGACCGACGTCGCGCAACACCGCGCGCGCCTGCAGCTTGCCGTGCGTGATGATCTGCGCGACACGGTCTTCACCGTATTTCTGCTGAACGTAGCGGATGACCTCGTCGCGCCGGTCCTGGCAAAAGTCGATATCAAAGTCCGGCATCGAGATGCGTTCCGGATTCAGAAAGCGCTCGAACAGCAAGCCGAAGCGTAACGGATCAAGATCCGTGATCGTCAAAGACCAGGCGACGAGGGAACCGGCGCCCGAACCCCGACCTGGCCCAACCGGAATATCCTGCTCCTTGGTCCATTTGATAAAGTCGGACACGATGAGGAAGTAACCTGGAAACTTCATCCGGGTAATAATGTCGAGTTCGAATTCCAACCGCTCGTCGTAATCAGACCGCTCGAAGCCCGGCGCCATCGCCAACTTGGCCAATCTCTGGTCGAGACCCTCGCGGGCCTGGCGGGCCAATTCCTCGGCCTCGGCGGCCAGCTGCTCATCGGCGCTCGCACCCTCGCCGGCAGAGACGAACCGCGGCAGAATCGGTGCCCGTCCAAGTGGGCGATAGTGGCAGCGGCGTGCAATTTCGACGGTGTTCCCTGTTGCCTCGGGCAGGTCGGCGAACAACGTCAGCATGTCGGCTTCTGACTTGTAGTAATGTTCAGGCGTCAGTTGCCGGCGATCATCTTCGACGACATAGCGGCCGTCCGCGATACACAGCAGCGCGTCGTGAGCCTCATGATCGCTTGCCGTTGCGAAGAAACATTGGTTGGTCGCAACGATCGGAACGTCATGTGCGTAGGCCAATTCGAGCAACTGGCGTTCGGCCTCGCGTTCTTGCGGGTGACTGTGGCGTTGCAACTCGACATAGAGGCGGTCCCCGAAAATATCCTTGAGCGCGGTGAGGCGCTGCTCCGCTTTGGCGCGATCACCGTCGACCAGACTCTGGTCAACAGGCCCTTCAGGACCACCGCTCAGCACGATGAGGTCTTCGTGGTGCGCGCGCAGGCACTCAATTCGGACATGTGCGTCCTCGGCGTCACTGGGATTGAAGAACGCCTGGCTGGAGAGTTTCATGAGATTGGCGTATCCAACCTCGCTCATCGCCAGCAAAGCGATCGAGCTGTAGGAGCGCGCCGTTACGGATGCGGGGGCATACTTGGAATCCGCCACCGCGTCCGAAAAGTCGACCGATAGCGTCAAGCCGGTAATCGGCTGAACGCCGGCCTCAGACAGCTTGTTGGAGAATTCCAGCGCACCAAACAAATTGTTGCGATCGGTCAGCGCCAACGCAGGGGCTCGGTCGGCGACCGCAAGTTTGGCCAGACGGGCAACCGGCAGCGCGCCTTCAAGCAGAGAATAAGCTGAGTGGACGCGCAAATGCACGAATTGCGGAGCCTGATCGGAGTGCGCCGGCGTTTCCGCAGGGCGTTGGCGAATCATCATGTTCATGGGCTGATCCTAGCGAGGATCGCCGGACCGGGCAGTATAATCTCTCAAGATCCCACAACCTGGCGCCAGACCCAAAGTCATGCCCGGTCAGGTCGGCGACCCGCTCGCGGGCTACTTGGCCGCCATTTGACCACGATGCACCTCAACCAATTGCCCGTCTTCGAGCCGCAGAATGCGGTGCATGCGATCTGCCAGCGCCATATTATGGGTGGCAATCAGAGCTGCAACGCCAGTGTGCTCAATTAACGTCATGAGATCTTGAAACACACGCTCGGATGTTGACGGATCGAGATTGCCCGTCGGTTCGTCGGCCAGCAAGAGGCGTGGTTCGTTCGCCAGACCACGTGCAATTGCGGTACGCTGCTGCTCGCCACCGGAGAGTTCTGCCGGGCGATGATCGACGCGTTGCTCCAAACCCAACAAGGTGAGCATCTCCAGAGCGCGCTTGCCCGCCGCCGAGCGGCTCTTGCCGCGAATCATCTGCGGGATGACGACGTTCTCCAGCGCCGAGAATTCTGGCAGAAGCTGGTGGAACTGATAGACGAAGCCAAGTTCGGCGCGCCGGATGCGTGTCCGCTCGTCATCGTTCATTTGGGCGCAGTCAGAGCCGTTGACAAAAACCGAGCCGGAGTCCGGCGTCTCCAACAGGCCGGCAATATGCAGCAGAGTTGATTTGCCAGAGCCCGACGGGCCAACGAGGGCGACCGCCTGGCCCCGATAGAGATCGGCACTGGCTCCGTCGAGGACGCGAATTTCACGTTGGCCCTGCCGGAAGACGCGCTTGAGGTCGACGAGCCTGAGGACAGGCTGCTGCTGTTCCATTGCCTCTATAACCCTATTCGTAGCGAAGCGCCTCGACGGGATCCAATTTGGAAGCCCGCCACGACGGATACAGCGTCGCCAAGACCGATAGCGACAAGGCCATGATCACAATCCAGGTCGTTTCCTCCGGATCGATATCAGCCGGCAAGCGGGTCAGATAGTAGACCTTTGGATCCATGAGCGTGGTTCCTGTCATCCACTGCACGAATTGCCGAATATCCTCGATATAGGAACAGAATATGATGCCCAGGATGAGCCCCGCAATTGTGCCGACAACGCCGATCGAGGCGCCGGTGATCAAGAACACGCGCATAATCGCATTCTTGGTCGCCCCCATGGTGCGCAGAATTGCGATGTCGCGGCTCTTGTCCTTCACCAGCATCATAATGCCGGAGATGATGTTCAGCGCCGCCACCAGAACGATGAGGGACAAGATGATGAACATCACCGTGCGCTCGACCTCGAGAACCGTGAAAAATGTCTGATTGCGCTGCCGCCAGCTAACGAAATTATAGCCCGGGCCGATCGCTGCCTGCATATCGGCGATGCGGCGCTCGATCCGCTCGGGATTATCCGTGACGACTTCGATGACGTCGACCTGAGGCCCCTTCGAAAAATAGCGCTGTGCCTCCTGCATGGGCATGAACACCATCGATCGATCATATTCGGACATGCCCAATTCGAAGATGGCAACCACACGATAGGGCTTGGTCCGGGGCGCCGTCCCGAACGGCGTCCGCGCGCCACGAGGCGAGACCAATGTGATGACGCCATCAAGCCCAACACCGAGATCCGTTGCCAGACGTGAACCGACAGCAATGCCGCGCTGCTTGTCGAATCCATCGATCTTGCCGAGGAGAATGTTGTTGGCCACGAGCGGCAAGGAGCGGATACCCCTCTCCGTCATACCGCGCACGAAGCCACCGAGTGCCTGGCGGGGCGACGACAGCATGACTTGACCCTCGATCAGAGGCACCGCTTTCTCGACTCCGTCGACATTTCGCAGGCGTTCGGCCACGCGGGCATAGTCGCTGAAGGGATCGGTGCCGATTTTTTGAACGACCGCGTGACCGTTGAGACCGAGGATCTTCTCAAAGAGCTGATTGCGAAATCCGTTCATCACCGCCATCACAATGATCAACGTCGCAACACCCAGCATGATCCCGACAAAGGAAAACCCGGCGATGACAGAAATGAAGCCTTCTTTGCGGCGTGCGCGCAGATATCGACTTGCCAGCATCCACTCGAACGGCGCGAAAGGTGCCGTGTTGTGCGCAGTGCTCATCAGCGTCCCTTCGCGTTGTCCCATCACACCAGGATGCGTTGCGCCTTGATACGTTCTGCAACAACGTCGGCAACGGTGTCGATTGCGACAGTATCCTTGACCCCGTTCTTTCGGTCCGTGACTTCGGCCTGGCCATCCTTGAGCCCTTTCGGTCCAATGACGACCTGGTAGGGCAATCCAATCAAGTCCATGCTGGCGAACTTCGCACCGGCACGCTCGTTGGTGTCATCGAGGAGAACCTCGACACCGGCATTGGTGAACTGCTCGTAGAGGCGCGCGCACGTCGCGTGCGTGTCCGCATCACCGGTTTTCAGGTTGACCAAGCCGGCCTCGAACGGCGCAACCGGAACCGGCCACACGATTCCTTTGTCATCGTGACACGCCTCTATGATCGCGCCGACCAGCCGTGAAATTCCAACCCCGTAAGAACCCATCTGAACGTTCGCCATCTCTCCATCCGGCAATTGCACGCGACAGCCCATTGGCTCGGAGTACTTGGTCCCGAAGAAGAAAATGTGGCCGACCTCGATACCGCGGGCGGAAACCTGCTTGTCCGCGGGCACTTCCCTGTCGAACCGGGCCGCATCATGCATGTCATCGGTGGCAGCGTAGAGCGACGTCCACTGATCTACGATCGGCTGCAGATCGCCGTCAAAATTCGTGTCGGCGGGCGGAATATCGCCATCGAACAGGTCTTGGTGGCCGAAGACCTGACTTTCGCCGGTGTCGGCCAGGATGATGAATTCATGGCTGAGGTCACCACCGATCGGCCCCGTCTCGGCAGCCATCGGGATCGACTTGAGGCCCATCCTGGCAAATGTGCGCAGATAAGCCGTAAACATCCGATTATAGGATTTGCGCCCGTCTTCTTCGGTGAGATCGAATGAGTAGGCATCCTTCATCAGGAATTCGCGGCCCCGCATAACGCCGAAGCGCGGCCTGACTTCGTCCCGAAACTTCCATTGGATATGGTACAGATTACGTGGCAGGTCACGGTAGCTCTTGACGCCGTCACGGAAGATCTGGGTGATCAATTCTTCGTTCGTCGGCCCATACAGCATGTCACGCTCGTGACGATCCTGAATGCGCAGCATTTCCTTGCCGTAATCATCATAGCGGCCAGACTCGCGCCACAAATCGGCAGATTGGATCGTCGGCATGAGCAGCTCAATGGCGCCGGCGCGATTCTGTTCGTCGCGAACAATGTCGGCGATCTTGTTCAGCACCCGCAATCCCGTCGGCAGCCACGAATAGATCCCCGCGCTGGCTTGCCTGATCATGCCCGCCCTCAGCATCAGCTGATGCGAGACGATCTCCGCCTCTTTCGGCGTCTCACGAAGGAGAGGGAGGAAATAGCGACTGAGATGCATGATTCTGTTCCACTCGACGTTGGCAATCGCCGTAGACTTACAGCAGGCACTTTTGCCTACCGTTGGCTCATAGACGTTGCTGAGCGTTCACGCAATGCAGCGGGACCGATCATCACGGCCGCATGTTCATAATTCCATTGGACAATTGGATCAGGGCGCTCAGCGGTTGACGGCTGCAGCCATTTCACCGATCCCAAACAAATCGACTTCAATCACCACCCAAATCAATCCAAATACAATCGTCGCGACGACTGTGTTGATCATCACGACCCGCAGGGGTGAAAACGACTGCGGTGCACTGGCCGGTGTGCCGGGCACGACATCACCACCTTCCGCCTGCGTTCGCACGCCAAAAGGCAGCACCGCGAACAGAACAATCCACCAGACCACGAAGTAGAGCGCGATACCGAGAGTCCAACTCATGGCATCGGCCGCTTGCTGGAACGTCGCATGCGTTACGCCTCTTCCAGTTCAGTGAGCACACCGTTGAAATCCTTCGGATGAAGGAACAGAACCGGCTTGCCGTGTGCGCCAATCTTGGGTTGACCATCCCCGAGGATGCGCGCGCCGTCGCCGATCAGCTTGTCGCGGGCGGCAATGATGTCATCGACCTCGTAGCACAGGTGGTGAATACCACCGTCCCCGTTGCGCTCCAGGAACTTCGCAATCGGCGAATCGCCGCCCAACGGTTCAAGCAGCTCGATTTTGGTATTGGGGAGATTGATGAACACCGTCGTGACGCCGTGCTCTGGCTGTGCTTCCGCGGGCGACACATCGGCTCCCAAAGTATCACGATAAATCGCTGCCGCGGCTGCGATATCGTTCACTGCAATGGCGACATGGTTCAATTTGCCAATCATGCCTTTACCTCCTTCGCAACTGCCTGAACGCGCCGGAAACTCGCGACGCCTTACTGCTTGGCCGGCACAACATTCATCAAAACTTTGACGATCGGCCGCTTGCCCCAGGCCTGGTCAACGGCAGCGCGAACGGCGCGGCGAACCGCTTCGCGCACGAGATCAAGATCCTTGCGCCGGCGCGGAGGGATACTGTCCAATGTGCCATCAACGGCATCGAGCACCATGTCTTCCATCAGTTCACCATCGGCATCCTCGCCAGGCACGCCATCCAGTGCAACGTCGACGTCGCCCAGAACCTCGCCCCGCGGTGTTACGGCAAGCGCTACCGCGACCAGGCCGACATGGGCCAGCTTGCGACGCTGACGGACCGAGCCTTCGCCTTCCGGCAGGATCAATCGGCCGTCGCGATAGAAACGTCCCACTGGCACATCATCGATGACTTTCGGCGTGCCGGGTGCCAGCCGCAACAACTGACCATTGCGGATCGGCGCGACGGCGCCGATGCCCGCGGTGCGGGCGAGGCGGGCATTCTCTTTCAGGTGCCGCATTTCGCCGTGCATCGGCACCATCAGTGATGGCTTCGTCCATTCAAACATCTGCGCCAACTCGTCCCTGCGCGGATGTCCTGTGACATGCACGAGAGCGTCGCTATCCGTGATGACCTGGCAACCCAATCCGGCAAGCTGGTTCTGGATGGCAAGTATCCCCTTTTCATTGCCGGGGATCATGCGCGACGAATAGATAACCGTGTCGCCTTCACCCAACTCGAGGTCACGATGTTCGCCAGCCGCAACCCGCGCCAAGGCCGCCCGCGACTCGCCCTGGCTGCCGGTGACGAGCGCCAGCACTTCATGCGGTGCCAGATAGCCAAAGTGTTCCGTGTCGAGATACTTGAAGTCTGGCGGCAGGTAACCGCTATCGATGGCAACGCGAATGACCCGATGCAGGGCACGCCCGGCCACGATCAACTGCCGCCCGGTCGCGGTGGCAGCGTTTGACACAGCCTTGATGCGCGCGACATTCGAGGAGAACGTCGTCACAGCGACACGGCCCGACTGCTGCGCAATGATCTTGGCCAGCGACGCGGACACTTCGGCTTCAGATGGGGACACGCCATCGCGAAATGCATTGGTCGAGTCGCAGATCAGAGTGTCGACGCCGTCCTGACCCAAGGCCTTGATGCGACTTTCGTCGGTTGGGATGCCGACCAATGGCTCGCGGTCAAGTTTCCAATCGGCTGTGTGGAATGCTGTCCCAAGTTCCGTGCGAATGACAAGACCCGAGGTCTCCGGAATGGAGTGTGACATCGCGACGAGCTCAAGGTCGAAATCTCCCACCGTAAAGCGACCTTGCTGAGGAATCTCGTGGATCTCCGGTTGCTCACCCTTGCCGAATTCAGCCAGCTTGGCCTTGAGCATGCCGACGGCAAATGGCGTCGCGTAAACCGGCACCTTAAGAGACGGCCAGCACTCGATCACGGCGCCGATGTGATCCTCATGCGCGTGCGTAATGACGATACCGGCGAGCGATCGCGCTTCCGATTGAATAAAGCGCAGATCAGGAAGAATGATGTCGACGCCGGGTTCGCTGTCATCGGGAAATGTGATGCCCAGATCGACCATCAGCCATTGACGATCGTCGGCCGACCCCAACCCGTAGAGA
Source organism: Hyphomicrobiaceae bacterium (assembly GCA_051009955.1). Taxonomy (GTDB): domain Bacteria; phylum Pseudomonadota; class Alphaproteobacteria; order Rhizobiales; family Hyphomicrobiaceae; genus Tectiglobus. The sequence continues at coordinate 12,068 of JBPCWB010000818.1, forward strand.
TAGACATTCATGCCAATCTCTCCGAGCCCACCGAGGGCGACAAATACAAACTCGTCGGAACCGCTTTGCGGTAGGTTTTCTTGTGCGTTCAAAGGATTGTTCATTCCGCGTTGTTTTGAGCCGTCGCATCGCCCCCAACGACAACGTCTCCAAAATGAAAGCGCCGGACAGTACCGCTACTTTCGCACAGGAGCAACGCGCCTTCTTCGTCGATGCTGTGGAAGGTGCCTTGCACGCGTCCGTCCTGCGTGTTGATTGCCATTGATTGGCCAGGTGGGTAGGTCCGCTCCAGCCATAACTCTCGAATTCGTGCGAAACCCGCTCCGTTCTGCCAAGTCGCCAGGTGCCGGAACACGGTCTCGTCCAGCAGTTCAAGTACGTCATGCGCCGAAATTGTGGCGCCTCTTTCATGCAGCGACGTGACCTCGCGTCCGCTAACCTGCGGCGCCGCCGCGACATTCATGCCGATGCCGACGGCAGCCACTGTCACGCCATTGAAAATCGAGCTTTCCACCAGGATGCCAGCCAACTTGCCCGTGTCCACCATCACGTCATTCGGCCACTTGAGCCGCACCGCGTGATCCTTGCCGGCAGCAAGCAACGCCGTTCGGGCAGCATCATGCACCGCAAGCCCGGCGACAAGCGACAGATGATGCAACCGATCGGCGGCACAGTCCGGTCTAAAAAGCAACGTCGCGTACAGATTGCCGGGCGGCGAGAGCCAGGTGCGTCCGGATCGTCCGCGGCCGCCGGTTTGCTGGTCCGCGCGGATCCAGATTGGTCCGACATCTCCGCCGGCAGCGCGCCGCTGCGCTTCGCTGTTGGTCGAGTCGACGGAGTCCAGGTTCACGATGGGGCGAAGCACTTGAACTCTCTACCGCGCGCCTCGCGCGCACTTGATTTAAAATCGGAATGTTTGAGCGGCGGCCAACGCTGCATCGACAAAAGGCCCAAGCGCGACAACACCGACAACCATGAGCAATGCCGACGAGGTGATCACGAGAGCCGGCCCGAACCGCACCGGCTGAAATGGATCCCGGGCGTCATCGAAGAACATGATCTTGACGATCCGCAGATAATAGTAGGCACCGACGACACTCGCCAGGACGCCGATCACTGCCAGCGGATACAGACCGGCATTGATGGCTGCAAGGAAGACATAGTACTTGCCGAAGAAGCCGACCAGCGGAGGGATGCCCGCCAATGAAAACATCAGGACCATGAGACCGAACGCCATCGGCAGATTGCTGCGCGCCAGGCCGGCAAGCTCGCCGATTTCCTCCACTGCCACATCATTGCGCCGCATCGACAAAATGCACGCAAACGTGCCGAGCGTCATGACAACGTAGATTGCCATATAGACAATCACGCTCTGGGCACCTTCGACGGAGTTTGCGGCCAGCCCGACGAGGGCGAAACCGATATTTGCAATCGAGGAATATGCCATCAGCCGTTTAATGTTGGTTTGACCGATAGCGGCAAATGCACCGAGGAGCATCGACGCGATGGCAATGAACGTCACGATCTGTTGCCACTGGACCGCGATGCCCGGAAATGCGTCGAACGCCACCCGCACCAACAAGGCCATCGCGGCCACTTTGGGCGCACTTGCGAAGAATGCGGTGACGGGTGTTGCCGAACCTTCATAAACGTCCGGTGTCCACATGTGGAAAGGGACCGCCGAGACCTTGAATGCCAGACCCACCATCAAAAAGACCAGCCCGAAGATGAGCCACAAATTCGACGCCACCTCCGGTCCCCTCGCCGCATTGGCGATGACCTGAAAATCGGTCGATCCGGCAAAGCCGTAAAGCAGCGACGATCCGTAGAGCAGCATGCCGGACGACAGCGCACCGAGAACAAAATACTTGAGACCGGCCTCGCTGGCGCGCACCGAGTCGCGCCGGTAGGCAGCCACCACGTACAACGCCAGGCTCTGCAATTCGAGGCCAACGTAGAGCGCGATGAGATCCCGCGCCGAGATCATAACGAGCATGCCCGTGGTCGCCAGCAGCACCAGGATCGGATACTCGAACTTCATGATGTTCAAATCGCGGAAGTCATCGAAGGCGAGCATCAAGGCGATGGCCGAACCGCCAAGCACCAGAACTTTCATGAAACGCGCGAAGGCATCGTTTACGAACGCGCCGTCGAACAACGATTGACTGCCCTCACTGTAGACCAGCATGGCGGCGCCAGCCACGACCAGCAAAATGATGGCGAGCCAACCGACCTTGATCGCTTCGGACTGGGTTTCGGGTCGGAATACACCGTACATCAGCAGCACCATGGCGCCGACCGCAAGGATCAGTTCGGGGAGTAGCGGTGCATAAACGGCGAGGCTCTCGGGCATCTTAAGCGGACCTGGTTATTGGGCGACCATGGCGGTGGACGTCTGCAGGACGGCCTCGTAATTGGCAACGAGGTTCTTCACCGAAACGGCCGTCACATCGAGAATGGGAGCCGGATAGAATCCGAACAGGATTGTCAGGATCACCAGCGGCGCCACGACGGCGATCTCGCGCATGTTCATGTCTGAAATCGACATCAATTTCGGCTTGTCGAGCTCACCGAAGATGACACGGCGGTAAAGCCAAAGCGCATAGGCTGCTGACAAAACCACGCCTGTGGTCGCCAGGAACGCCACCCAGGTATTGGCCTTGAAGGCGCCAAGCAAGGTCAGAAACTCACCGACGAAGCCTGACGTACCGGGAAGCCCAACGTTCGCCATCGTGAAGATCATGAAACAGAAGGCGTAGATCGGCATGCGATTGACCAGGCCACCGTAGGCCGAAATCTCTCGCGTGTGCATGCGGTCATAGATAATTCCGACACACAGAAACAATGCAGCCGAGACCAGGCCATGGCTGAGCATCTGGAAGATCGCGCCATCCACGCCTTGTGTGTTGCCGGTAAATATCCCCATCGTCACGAAGCCCATATGGGCTACGGACGAATATGCTATCAGCTTTTTCACATCCTCCTGGGCGAGCGCGACCAGTGACGTGTAGATGATCGCGATCACCGAGAGGGTGAAGACCAGCGGTGCCAACTCGATGGACGCCAGCGGGAACATCGGGATGGAAAACCGCAAAAAGCCATAGCCACCCATTTTAAGCAGAATGCCGGCAAGGATTACGGAGCCTGCCGTCGGCGCTTCGACGTGGGCATCGGGCAGCCAGGTATGGACCGGCCACATCGGCATTTTGACCGCGAAGGAGGCAAAAAAAGCGAGCCACATCCACCACTGCGCATTGGCCGAGAATAGTTCCGGGTTCTGCGCCACACGCTCGATGATCTCCGGAATGTCAGTCGTGCCGGCACTCCAGAAGATATACATCATGGCCAGCAGCATGAGCACCGAGCCAAGCAGCGTGTAGAGAAAGAACTTGTAGCTGGCATAGACGCGCCGCGCGCCACCCCAAACACCGATGATCAGGAACATCGGAATCAGTCCGGCCTCGAAGAAGAGATAGAACAGCACCAGATCGAGAGCGCAGAAAACGCCGATCATCAGTGTTTCAAGCGCAAGGAACGCGATCATGTACTCGGTGACGCGTTCCTTGACGGACTCCCAGCTCGCCAGAATGCACAACGGCATCAGGAAAGTCGTCAAGATGATGAACAGCATCGAAATGCCATCTACGCCCAGCTTGTACTTGAACGGCCCGAACCACTTGTGCTCCTCGACGAACTGATAGTCGGCCGTTGTCGTGTCGAAGTTGATCCAGATCAGGAGCGACAGGGCGAACGTGAAGAGCGTGACGAACAGCGCGATCCAGCGGGCGTTACGCCGACCGCTGGGATCATCCGGAAGAAACATAATAAAGAGGACGCCGACCAGGGGCAGGAAGGTCACCAGTGAAAGGATGGGGGAGCTGTCGACACTGATCATTGTCCGAACCCTCCACCAACGAACATGAAGTAGGTGATTATCAAAGCCACTCCGATCATCATGACGAATGCGTAGTGGTAAACGTAGCCCGACTGCAGCTTCACAACGCGACCGGTCACATCCAGCACTCGGGCCGCGACGCCATCCGGGCCGATGCCGTCGATAATTGCACCGTCGCCACCCTTCCATAGAACCCGGCCAAGCCACTTCGCGGGCTTGACGAAGATCGCTTCATAAAGCTCGTCGAAGTACCACTTGTTGAGCAGGAACAAATAGATCGGCTTGAAGGCCGTTGCTGTTGCAGCCGGCAACCACGGCATCTGGATGTAGAACAGCCATGACAAACCGAACCCGGCCGCCATCGCAATAAACGGCGCCCAACTAACCCATTCCACGTTTTTGGCCACCTCATGCATCTCGTGCAGAATGTGATTGTTCTCGCCCTCGAAGATCGACTTGTTCCAGAACTCCTTGTAGTGGTGGCCGATAAAGTTTTCCGCGAACACAAATCCGGCCACAACGGATCCCAGCGCCAGCACAAACAACGGCACCAACATCGAGTAGGGGCTTTCGTGCGCGTGCTTGAAAACGTCCGGTTCGGCGCGGGTCTTGACGTGGAACGTCATGAACATCAGACGCCACGAATAGAACGATGTCATGAAGGCGGCGAGAACGAGCGCCCAGAACACATAGTTGTAGGGCGTATGAGCGGCAAAGGCCGCTTCAATGATGGCGTCTTTGGAGTGGAAACCCGCGAACCCCGCGACGTGGGGAATCCCGACTCCTGTCAGCGCCAACGTTCCAATCAGCATCATAGCCCACGTGATGCGAATCTTCGGCGCCAGCCCACCCATGTTGCGCATGTCCTGCTCGTGATGCATGGCATGGATGACAGAGCCTGCGCCGAGGAACAGCAGCGCCTTGAAGAACGCGTGGGTGAAAAGGTGAAAGATCGCGACGGTGTAGGCGCCCAGTCCGCACGCCGCGAACATGTAGCCAAGCTGCGAACACGTCGAGTACGCCACCACGCGCTTAATGTCGTTCTGCACCAATCCAACGGTCGCGGCAAAGAACGCTGTCAAGGTGCCGACGAACGTCACAACCAAGAGCGCCGTCGGCGCAAATTCAAACAGTGGCGACAGCCTGGCGACCATGAACACACCGGCGGTGACCATCGTGGCCGCGTGAATGAGAGCCGACACCGGGGTCGGGCCTTCCATCGCGTCAGGCAGCCAGGTGTGCAGCAGAAACTGCGCCGACTTCCCCATAGCACCCATGAACAGCAACAGGCACAGACAGGTCATGATGTCGACCTGGCTGCCGAGAAATTCCATCGTCACACCGGCTTTCGACGGTGCGGCGGCAAAAATCGCATCCAACTGGATTGAGCCGAACACGGCGAACAATCCGAAAATGCCGAGCGCAAATCCAAAATCGCCGACCCGGTTGACGATGAAAGCCTTGATCGCTGCCGCATTTGCTGACGGCTTTTTGAACCAGAAACCGATCAGGAGATAGCTGGCGAGACCGACACCTTCCCAACCGAAGAACATCTGCAGGAGATTGTCGCTGGTGACCAGCATCAGCATCGCGAATGTGAACAGCGACAGATAGGCAAAGAAACGTGACCGCCCCTCGTCCTCGTGCATGTAGCCGATCGAATAGAGGTGCACGAGACTGGAAACCGTCGTCACCACAACCAGCATCACGCCGGTCAGCGTATCGATCCGCAAGCTCCAGGCGACTTCCAGTTCGCCTGACGTAATCCACTGTGCAATCGGGACCTTGATCGTCTCGGCGTCAAAACCGACGCGCCAAAATACAATCCATGACAGTATGGCGGAGATGAACAGGAATGCCGTTGTGATCACTTCCGAACCGCGGTCGGTGATAAAGCGGCCGAAGAAGCCCGCAATCAGCGCCCCGAGTATCGGCAGGAAGATGATGGCCTTATACATCATGGCTGCGGTTAGCCCTTCATCATGTTGATGTCTTCGACCGCGATCGAGCCACGGTTACGGAAGTAGACGACAATGATGGCCAAGCCGATAGCAGCCTCTGCGGCGGCGACCGTCAGCACCATCATCGCGAAAACCTGGCCGACCAGATCCTTGTTGAAAGAGGAGAAGGCCACCAGGTTCAAGTTCACCGCCAGCAGCATCAGTTCAATCGACATCAGAATCACGATGACGTTCTTGCGATTGAGGAAAATACCGAAAATACCGATTGTGAAGAGCACGGCGGCAACGGTCAGATAGTGGCCAATTCCGATTTCCATGCTCTTTACACCTGCGATCTGCGGTGGCCGGCGCCGCCATGTTGCATCAGCCTAGAATTCTGTTCGCACATCACGTGGCGCCTCCCTCGTCCCGCGACGGGATCATCGCCTGGCCCGACGCCACGTTAACGACTTCGATGGCGGTCTTGGGCGAACGCGCAACCTGTGCGGAGATGGACTGCCGCCGGACACCCTCTTTGTGGCGGAGCGTCAAAACGATGGCTCCGATCATAGCGACCAGTAGAATGAGTCCGGCTCCCTGGAAGTAGAAAATATACTTGGTGTAGAGGATACGACCCAAAGCTTCGGTGTTCGTCACGCTGGGATCAGCAATATTGATCGGCGCCGCGGGCTGGCCGGCAATGTTCGGTTGAAATGCCTGCAGCCCAACTACCATGATCAACTCTGCCAATACGACACCTCCAATGAGGGCGCCGAGTGGTGCATTCTTGATGAAGCCGGCTCTGAGCTCCGCGAAGTCGACATCCAACATCATGACGACGAACAGGAACAGCACCGCCACTGCGCCGACGTAGACGATCACCAACAGCATCGCCAAAAACTCGGCCCCGAGAAGTATGAACAGGCCGGCGGCATTGAAGAATGTCAGGATCAGAAACAGAACGGCATGAACGGGATTGCGTGCCACAATCACCATCGATGCCGATAGGATCGCGACAGCGGCGAACAAGTAGAAGAAAAATGCCGATAGCCCCATGTCCCTGCCCGTTCCCTAGTCTGCGACAGCCTGCCGGCGCGCCTTCTCCCGAGACACCGCCTGGCAGTGTCGATTCCACATGCGCCTCATCCTGGCCTTACGGAACGGCCAAATAGCCAGCGCCAGTGATGTAGCCAGCAGCAACAGGACCCAGCGCGATCCTCCTGATACCAGCGATTCGCGAAGGGCCCATCCAAACGCGCAGACCGCCCCTACTATGCAAAGGACCTGCATCCACCATCGATCGTACTCGATGTTCCGCTGATCCTGTGCGATCTCGCCGTAGCGATTGAGCTCGTCATCCGTCAGTGTCGAAAGGAGATTGAGCCAATGCGCCGCATCATCTGTATTTCGCGTCGAGACCAATGTTTGCTGCAATTTCCCGCTCCCAGCGATCGCCGTTGGCGAGGAGACGCTCCTTGTTGTAGTACAGTTCCTCTCGAGTTTCGGTGGCAAACTCAAAGTTTGGACCCTCGACGATCGCGTCAACGGGACACGCTTCCTGGCACAGACCGCAATAGATGCACTTGACCATATCGATGTCGTATCGCGTGGTCCGCCGCGTGCCGTCGTTCCGCCGTGGCCCGGCTTCGATTGTGATCGCCTGCGCCGGACAGATCGCCTCGCACAGCTTGCAAGCGATACATCGCTCCTCACCGTTGGGATAGCGCCGCAATGCATGCTCTCCGCGAAAGCGCGGACTGAGCGGTCCCTTCTCAAACGGATAGTTCAGCGTCTTCTTAGGACGAAAGAAGTATCTCATCGCCAGGAACAACGCCGAGACGAACTCCGTGAGGAACAGTGATTTAATACCCTGACCGACACTCATGTCAGTCTTCTCCTAATTCTGCCCCGACAAGACCATTGGGCCGACAACGAACCCAATGACCGTAAATATAATCCAATCTGCCAATGCTACCATCCGCATGACCGTTGCCGTCTTTGCCGGCTCCGCGGTTGCCCCTACCTTCTCGATCCGGTTCGCAACAATGCGCAGCATGACAAAACCGATGAACCCAACGGCAAATCCCAACAATGCGCCTGTCATTGCCGGGTTCATTGGTAGACTCCCCTCCGATCCATCGTTCGCCGTTCTCCTATCCCAGCAATTGGTCGCCGTACTGCAGGGCGGCGGCTACCACGACCACCATCAGCAGCGATATGGGCAGGAACACCTTCCAGCCCAGGCGCATCAGTTGGTCGTAGCGGTAACGCGGGACGATGGCCTTGACCATCGCGAACATGAAGAAGACCAGCACAACCTTGAGCAGAAACCAGAAGATGCCCGGGACAGCGTTGAGCGGCCAGATGTCGACCGGCGGCAGCCATCCGCCTAAGAACAGGATGGTCGTCAACGCACACATCGTGCCGATGGCAACGTACTCACCCAGCATGAAGAGAAGATAGGGCGTCGATGCGTACTCGACCATGAATCCGGCGACAAGCTCCGATTCGGCTTCCGGCAGGTCGAACGGCGGCCGGTTGGTTTCCGCCAGCGCCGAAATGAAGAACACGACGAACATCGGAAACAGCGGCAGCCAGAACCAGTTCAGCAGACCGTACGGACCCCGCTGGGCATTGACGATCTCGGTCATGTTCAGCGATCCGACGCACAACAAAACGGTGACGATCACGAAACCGATCGATACCTCGTAAGACACCATCTGCGCAGCCGAGCGCAGGGCGCCCATGAATGGGTATTTGGAGTTCGACGCCCAGCCGCCCATGATGACCCCGTAAACGCCCAGCGATGAGATCGCGAGAACATACAGGATCCCGACATTGAGATCCGAGATGACCCACGTTCCCCAGCCATCCTGACTGACGGGAATGACCGCCCAGGCGGCCAGCGCGAACAAGGTCGTCACCAGAGGCGCCAAGAGGTAGACCGGCTTATCCGCACCGGCCGGAATGAGCGGTTCTTTCAGCACGAATTTGAGCAGATCAGCGAATGTTTGCAGCAGGCCGAACGGACCGACGACATTGGGGCCCTTGCGCATTTGCACTGCCGCCCAGACCTTGCGGTCCATGAGCAGCAGATAAGCGATGACCAGCAGCAAGCCGACGATCAAGACGACGCTCTGAATAATCATCAGGGCCAGAGGCCAACCGTAGGCCCACCACAATTCTACGGCCTGTTCCCACATCGCCGGCGCCCCCTATTCTGCAGCGACAGGCGTTGCGTGCGCCTGTCTGAGGGCACTGAGTTCCGCCATCACAGCCGACGCTCGCGCGATTGGATTCGTGAGATAGTAGTCCGAAATTGCTGACGCGAACGGTTCGGAACCGACAGCGCCGCCACGCCCGACCAGAGCCGCAACGCTTTCGGCTTCGCCCACCTCAGCAATATCGAGGCGGGCCAGAACCGGTGCAGCTTTGAACATCTCTGCCCGCAGCGCCTGCAATGTATCGTAGGGCAACTGCTGGTCAACGCGGCTGGATAGAGCGCGAAGAATGGTCCAGTCTTCGCGCGCGTCGCCGGGCGGGAATGCGGCACGTGTCGTTTGTTGCACGCGGCCCTCGGTATTTGCGAACGTGCCGGACTTCTCGGTATAGGCAGCTCCCGGCAAGACAACATCAGCCCGATGCGCACCCCTGTCGCCATGGCTGCCTTGGTAGATGACGAAAGCCCCCTCGGCGATCTCGATTTCGTCCGCGCCAAGGTTGTATACGACATCGACGGCACCGCCAGCGATATCGGCCGCCGCGGAGCCACCTTCGCCCGGAACGAAACCGATATCGAGACCGGCCACACGTGCAGCTGCCGTGTGCAGCACCGCAAAACCATTCCAGCCGTCCTTGATCACACCAAGCGCCTGCGCCGCACGGGAGATGGTCGCCATAACGGCGGCGCCATCCGGCCGCGCATAGGCGCCGGGGCCGACGATGAACATCGGACGTTCCTTGTCGGCCGGTGGATGCTGAGTGAACTGCTCGAGGGCCTCAGGTCCAGCGCCCAGATAGGTGTATGGATATCCCAGATCGGCTTTCTCGCCGATGACACCGACAAGCAAACCACCTTGGCTCCAACGCTTGCGAATCCGTCCGTTCAGGACGGCAGCTTCCATGCGTGGGTTGGTACCGATCAGCATGATCGCATCGGCTTCGTCGATCGCCGCGATCCCTGGATTGAACAGATACGAGCCACGACCGAGAGTCGGGTCAAAGGCCTCGCCATGTTGGCGACAGTCTATGCTCTTGACACCGAGCCGATACATCAGGTGCTTGAGCGCAAAGATTTCTTCCGCCGCGGCCAAATCACCAGCCAGAGCTCCAATCCGCTCAGGCGCCGTGGCATTGAGTTTGTCCGCAACGACGTCCAACGCCTCATCCCAACTCGCCGGTTGCAGCTGTCCATCTTTACGAACGTACGGTTGATCGAGCCGTTGCGTGCGCAAGCCGTCTGCCACGTGCCGAGTCTTGTCCGAAATCCATTCTTCGTTCACGTCATCATTGAGCCGCGGCAGGATCCGCATCACTTCGCGGCCACGGCAATCGACGCGGATTGCCGAACCGAGCGCATCCATAACGTCGACGGTCTCGGTTTTGCGCAATTCCCAGGGACGCGCATTGTGCGCCCACGGCCGATGCGTCAGGGCGCCAACCGGACAAAGGTCCACAACATTCGCGGACAACTCCGACATCATCCCGTGTTCGAGATAGGTCGTAATCTCCATGTCCTCGCCACGGCCGATGGCGCCAAGTTCCTCAACACCTGCGACTTCGGTCATAAACCGCACACAACGCGTGCACTGAATGCATCGCGTCATCGACGTCTTGATGAGCGGACCGAGGTATTTTTCGTCGACGGCGCGCTTGTTTTCCTGATAGCGCGAGCCGCCGAAACCATACGCCATGGCCTGATCCTGCAAGTCGCATTCACCGCCCTGGTCGCAGATCGGACAATCCAGCGGATGATTGATCAGCAGAAACTCCATCACGCCTTCGCGGGCCTTCTTGACCAGCGGTGACAGGGTGTCGATGACATTCGGGGAACCATCCCGGGTCGGGCGCAGATCGTTGACATTCATGGCGCACGACGCCATCGGCTTCGGCATGCCGTCGACCTGAACGAGGCACATCCGACAATTGCCGGCGATGGACAAACGCTCATGATAGCAGAACCGAGGAATCTCACGACCAGCCATCTCGCAGGCGTGAAGCAGGCTCGTGCCGTCTTCAACCTCGATCTCATCGCCGTCGATGATTAGTTTTCTCGGCATGCGTGTCCCTTATGAAACGGAGACCAGAGCAGGACCCGTAAGCCGTATACGCTACCTGTTACAGCAGTGGAAGGCCCGGTGGCGCGACCAATGGTTCATTTACGCGGAAACTCCTTCGGTCACACACTTATGATCGATGACCTGATCAGGCCACAACCGCTCCCGCGGCCGCCGCAGGGTGTTGCCTACTCAGCGGCCACTCGGGCGGCCTGGGCCGCATCAATCCGCGCCTCGATTTCCGGCCGGAAGTGGCGAATGAGTCCTTGGATTGGCCAGGCGGCGGCGTCGCCAAGGGCGCAGATCGTGTGGCCCTCAACTTGCTTGGTGACGTCGAGAAGCATATCGATTTCGCGCTTTTCGGCCTGTCCGCTCTCCAAACGCTGCATCACGCGCCACATCCAGCCGGTACCTTCCCGACACGGTGTGCACTGACCGCAGCTTTCATGTTTGTAGAAGTAGGATATTCGGCGAATGGCGGCGATGATGTCGGTGGACTTGTCCATGACGATCAGCGCTGCAGTCCCAAGACCAGACTTGGCTTTCTGCAAAGCGTCGAAGTCCATCGTGAGTTCATCACAGATGGTGCCTGGCACGCACGGCACAGATGAACCGCCCGGTATGACCGCTAGCAGATTGCTCCAGCCGCCCCGCACGCCGCCGGCATGGCGCTCGACCAACTCGCGCATCGGAATGCCCATCTCCTCTTCGACGACACAGGGGCGTTCGACGTGGCCGGAAATCTGGAACAACTTGGTGCCGGTGTTGTTGGGTTTGCCGAGGCCGGCAAACCAGTCAGCGCCACGCCGGAGGATTGTCGGCGCAACGGCAATCGATTCGACATTGTTGACAGTGGTTGGCGCCCCGTAGAGGCCGGCCCCGGCAGGGAAAGGCGGTTTCATCCGCGGCTGGCCCTTCTTGCCCTCGAGACTCTCGAGAAGGGCGGTCTCCTCGCCGCCGATGTAAGCGCCGGCGCCATGATGGACGTAGAGATCGAAATCCCATCCGTTCTTGTTGTTCTTGCCGATCAGGCCCGCTTCGTACGCCTCGTCGACCGCCCGCTGGAAGGCCTCGCGTTCGCGGATGTATTCGCCGCGGAAATAGACGTAACAGGCATGAGCCCGCATGGCGAAAGAGGCGATCAGGCAGCCCTCGACAAGATGATGCGGATCATGCCGACAAATTTCGCGATCCTTGCACGAGCCCGGTTCCGACTCATCTGCATTGACAACAAGATATGACGGTCGCGGGTCCTCCTTCGGCATAAAGGACCACTTCAGGCCGGTCGGGAAGCCGGCACCACCGCGTCCTCGCAAACCGGAAGCCTTGATGCGCTCGACGATCTCGTCGTGGCCAAGTTCCAGGATCTGCTTGGTGCCATCCCACGAGCCTCTGGCCAAAGCGCCGGCCAGGCTGGGATCGTGGATGCCATAAATGTTGGTGAAAATCCGGTCTTTGTCAGCAAGCATGATCAGCCCTCACCTTTGCCGCGCAGGCCGCTGTAAAGCGATTCGTCCGTCAGAGTCGTCGGCCCGCCCTCCGGACTTGATGCGATCCGGCCGATCTGCGATCCCGGTTTCGGCGGATGACCACTGGCGAAGCCGTCCAATACGGTCTCGAAAAGCTCCGGTGTCAGATCCTCGTAGGTATCCTTCCAGATCTGGACCATCGGCGCATTGGCGCAGACACCGAGGCATTCCACCTCTTCCCACGAGAAATTGCCATCATCGGACAGCTGATGCGGTTCGCCGGCAATGCGCCGCCGGCACGCGGCGACCAGATCTTCGGCGCCGCGCAACATGCACGGAGTCGTTCCGCAAACCTGGACATGGGCGAGCTTGCCGACGGGCTGGAGCTGAAACATCGTGTAGAAGGTGGCGATTTCGTAAACCCGAATGT
>JBPCWB010000819.1:0-3759 GCA_051009955.1 Hyphomicrobiaceae bacterium
AAAAGGATCGGCGGATTGACCGCCCTGTCTGCCGGCGGCGGGCGACTTAGAAGGCCATCTTCTTGTCAGGCCGATACTTGTTTTCCGGCACAAAGCCCGAGCGCTCGGCTTCGCGCGGATTGCGTACAAAGACCTTGCGGTCTGGATGCAGACCGGCGCCGCGCGTTGCGGGAACAGCGGAATGTCGGGCGCGGTGCAGAAGGCGGGTATCGGCGGCTCCGCAATTGGGGTGCACACCCCCGTTGGCATCGACCGCCTTCTGCCATGCCGCTTTGCGCGCGGCAAGCACCGCCGCCTGACTCAGCTCGGTGCAGTTCAGTTCGTTGGTGTTGAGATCAGCAACGATCTCGTCACCATCCTCGATAAACGCAATCGGCCCGCCGAGAGCCGCTTCGGGGCCAACGTGGCCAATCACCAATCCAACCGATCCACCGGAAAAACGCGCATCCGTCATGAGGGCTATTGTGATTCCGCGCTCGCGGCAGAGCGCTGTAATCCGTGAAGTAGGGTCGAGCATCTCCGGCATGCCCGGGGCGCCGCTCGGGCCCTCGTAGCGCACCACAACCATGTCGTTATCCTGGAATGTCTCCGGCGTCTTATCGAGCGCTTCAAGCAGCCCCTGCTCACTTTCGAAGATACGAGCCTTCCCGCGGAAGACATTGTTCTCCAATCCCGTCTCGACACCTGCGAGTTTCAAGATCGCCGAAAACTCTGGCGACAGGTTGCCTCCAAGTACGCGCAGCCCACCTGTCGGCTTATAGGGTTCGGCAACAGGATAGATGACGGTTCCGTCTGCCGAGTTTGTGCCGAGACGCTCAACCTGTTGAGCCAGTGTCTCGCCGGTGCATGTCATCACGTCGCCATTCAGGAGCCCAGCCTCCAGCAGCTCGCGTACGATCACTTGAACGCCGCCTTTCGAATCAATGTCGACCATCGAGTAATTGCCGTAGGGCCTCGCATCAGTCAGCACCGGCACCACATGCTGCGAGAGGTGATTGAATTCCTCCGGCGTCATGACGTCCTTCCAGAAATCGGCAAACCCGGCCGCGCGGGCGATCTCGGGCGAATGCAAAACCACATTTGTCGATCCGCCGATTGCCATGGAGACAATGACCGCGTTGCGCAACGCGTCGCGAACGACGATGTCGCGCGGCCTGATTTGCTTTTCGATCAGCCCTGCGAGCAGTTCGACCAGTTCGCCTGGGTACTGTTCAAGCCGACGCGGATCGTCGGACGGCGGTGCCACCATTTGCAGCGGTTGCATACCAACGACGCCGATAAACGTCTGCATCGTATTGTAGGTGAACATGCCGCCACACGAGCCAATGCCCGGACAAGCGTGACAGGCGATGCGGTTGCGGTATTCTGGATCCTGATGGCCAGCGACCTGGTAGGCGCTGACGATATCCAGCGGCTCATCGGTCTCCGGGTCTCGACCCGGATGGATCGGCCCATCCGACATAATGATTGCCGGCTCGTCGTGCTCGAGCAGGGCAGCGAGCGTGCCAACCGGCGGCTTGTCGCAGGCAACAACTGCGATGGTGCCGGCGAGCCCCGTCGCCGAGAGATGTTCGCAGAGCGCATCGTGGGTCACTTCGCGGCCAATGAGCGAGTAGCGCATTTCGCGGGTGCCGTTACGGATACCATCGGAAGTCGCGATCGTGAATTCCGGCTGGACGAGACGAAGTTTGAGCTGCCCGTCGCCCTGGCCAATACGTGCTTGGAGTTGCTTATGGACCGCTTCGACTTTGGCCTGGACTCCGAGATAGCATTGGCTGTCGCCCTTGGTTCCAACGACGCCAACGGACGGACTATGAATGAGGTCCGGATCGGTACCGAGTTCATGGGCAAGGCCGATCGTCTGTGCAGAGCGGCCCGGATGATTGTCGATCAATACGATGGAATTCGATCTGGACACGGACTGGCTCCTCCGGGACTGGCTAGTGTGGCGCACGACTGGCGCTGCGGTAGAATATGGGCACAAAGGCTGGGTTGAACCGACTATATGCCCGAGAACGGCGCACGAATGCAACACGGGCGGCAGCTGTTCAGAAGAACTTCGGCCGGTAAAATGTTTAGGCGGCCTTCAAGCAACGCTTGTTTCCTGGCCGCATGAGTTTCGCAAACACGCGTGTGCCACCTCAAGCCGCAGACGGCACGCTGAGTGGACGAAGATTAATGGCAGGGATTCTCTCAACAAGGGCAGTCTCGTAGTAGCAGTCCAAAGTCTGAGAAAGGCGATGATCGTGCCCGTATGTATCTGCATTCTTCCGTCTGGAGATGCCTCTGTGCTCTGGCAACGTCACTCGTCCTTTGGCAACCATCCCTCCACCCGCTCAAGAATTAGGATGCCGACCAATGGCCGCTGAATCCAACTCCTTGATCAAACCGCGCCCGCCGCTTTCGCTGACGCACTTCGGCGCTGCTGGCTGGTCCATTACCGACGGCAGAACGACGGTACTTCTTGATCCCTACCTTTCCCGCATTCGGTTCAAGGGCCGCAAGTATGGACCGCACGACGCGACCGAGGTCGCGGGTGACACCCGCGCCATCTTCACCATGAACGAGGCACCGACCTTCGACACGAAGACCGTGGATGCTCGCGTGCCGCAGGCCGACTACATCCTGCTCTCGCACTCCCACTTCAATCACTGTATGGACGTGCCCTACATCGCGAAGAAGACCGGAGGCACTGTCATTGGAACGGAAAGCACGGCCAGTGTCGCTCAAAACGGCGGCGTGACAGAAGAACAGACCATTGTCGTCAAAGGCGGGGAGGACCTCGCATTCGAAGAGCTGTCACTCAAGGTTATACCCAGCCTTCACTCACCGCTATCCTGCAAGCTGTATCGGGATTTTGGAACCGTACCGCTGCAATCGACGCCGCTGACGCTGGACGAGTATGTCGAAGGCGGCACGCTGGCTTATCTGCTGCGTTTTGCCGGTCGTGAAATCCTGCTCTTCGGCTCAATGAACTTCATAGAACGCGAGTTGCAGGGCCTGCGGCCGGATGTTGCCGTCATCGCCTCAGCCCCACCCCGCCTCGATATTCATGACTATACCGGGCGCCTCCTGCGTGCGATAGGAAAGCCGCCGCTGGTTATCGCAACCCACTGGGACGATCAGGGATTGCCATTCGGGGCGCCACAGGATGCGGCACTTGCTCACACGAAACTGTTCGTTGATGAGGTGAAGTCGGTCAACCCGAATGCGTCGGTGATCGTGCCGCTGCACTTCCAGACCATCACAATCACCGAGACAATCAGCATTTCAGAGTAGCGCGTGAAACGACACCATTGTTCCCAATGATGGTAATTTGACCGCTCTCGCTATCACGCACGATCCAGAATGGCGCTGTTCTCGCCGTCATCTTCGCTGGCGACCAGGACATCGCGCGTGACCTGTTCGCCTGGCCGATGAAACCAAACCACGGCAAAGACAACGAGCCCGGTGCCGATCAGCATCGCGATGATGAACAGGTTGAACTCGATCACATGCAAACGCCTACTGCCGCAGAACCAGAACAGCGTGGACGCTGCGACAAGCAGTGCCCAGTGCCAGGCTCGACCAAGGAAAACCTTTGAGATCATCGCGCATCCCCTTCGACTGTGCCTACTGCCTGTGGCGCGGGTGCGGCTGCAGCACCGTTCCTCGCCGCAAGGAATCGCGGTCCGATGACGATGGCACACAGGACCAGGCCGACGGCCCACCAGACAAATCCCGATAGTCCTGCAATCGTTTCCATCGGAGGCATCAACG
>JBPCWB010000820.1:0-12080 GCA_051009955.1 Hyphomicrobiaceae bacterium
ACACCGAAGAGGCCGTCCGTCAGGCGCTCGACATTGAGGTCTTTTTGCTCAATGCACCACGCTGCGCCGGCGTTAGCAAGGCAGGTTGCATTCTCGAGCTGATCGTTGTCGATAGAATGCGGGAGTGGAACGAGGACCGAGGGACAGCCGATCGTCGTCAACTCGGCGATGGTCGTCGCGCCACCGCGCCCGATCACCAGATGAGCTTCACTGATCCACTTCGGCAGATCGCTAAAAAAGGTCTCACAGGTCGCCGAGACACCGGCCTGCTGATAGGCCTGACGCACGCGCTCGACATCCTCTTCACGACACTGCTGCATGACGATCATCCGCGAGCGAATGTCGTCGGGAAGATTGGCCACCGCCGGCGGAACCAGGTCCGAGAAATAGCGTGCTCCCTGACTGCCACCGAAAACCAAAAGATGAATCGGCCCCGTCCGCGACGGCTGGTGGTAGTCTCGCGCCGATGCTTCGATCACCATCGTGCGCACAGGATTGCCTGTGATGCGGACTTTCGACTCGAACTCGCGAGCAAGATGCTTGATGTTCTCAAACGAAGTCGCGATCGCCCTGACTCGCCCTGCCAACATGCGATTGGCACGACCGAGAACAGCATTCTGCTCATGAATTGCTGTTGGGATTGAACGTATCGCGGCAGCGACAACGGGTGGAAAACTCGGATAGCCACCAAAACCGATAACAGCGGCAGGTGCCGCCTGGCCAATGATCTTGTGGGCCTTGCGCACGCCGCCCGCGAGAGTGAGCGCGGTTTTTGTCAGCGCTATCGGAGAACGGCTCGTCGTTGTCGCAGAGGGGATCTCGAAAATGTTTCGCGCCGGAAAATCAGCTCCGAAGCGATCACCACGCTTGTCGGTGGCAAGATCGACAGTGTAACCGCGCTGATTGAGTTTCTCCGCCAAAGCGAAAGCAGGGAACAGATGCCCGCCCGAGCCTCCCGCCGCAAGCATGATTGACTTATTCATCACTCGTTACTCTTGACTCCGGCTCGTTCATTGTGTGTGCCCCGCATCAATCCTACCGAACTCTGTCGGCGAGAATACCGGCAGATTTACGTCGTGGTTGTCCGCCCTTCGTCGCGTCAGTGCCAGCAACATACCAAGCGCGAAGGCGACTCCAATCATTGATGATCCACCGGCGGAAATCATCGGCAGTGTCATACCCTTGGCCGGAAGAAGACCAACATTCACCCCCATATTGATCAGTGCCTGGAAGCCGATCAATAGCGCAAGTCCTGTGATTGCAAATCGGCTCGACGGATCCCTCTCGCGGACAGCACGAATGAGTGCCCTGTAGACAATAATCGCGAACAGCGCCAGGAGCGCCAGGCAGGTGGCGACGCCATACTCCTCGGCGATGACCGCGAATATGAAGTCGGTGTGGGCATCGGGAAGGCTCGTCTTGATTGTCCCCTCACCGGGCCCACGACCGAGAAAGCCACCTTCAATGAATGATCGGTAGGCCTGGGCCAGTTGAGACGTTTCATCTTGCACCGGGCTGAAGAATTGCTCGATACGAAAACGAACGTGGGGCCAAGCAAAGTAGGCAATGCTCATACCTGCGGCAGCGCAAACGGCCAGCGACGCGACCCAGACCAGCGAGAGGCCGGCCAAGATGAACAGCGCGCCCCAGACGATTGATATGAGCAACGTCTGACCGATGTCCGGCTGCATGACAAGCAGGCCGGCAAACACGACAAACAAGACAATGGCGATCAGCAAACCCGGCATATCCTTGCGAAGTTGTGACTGTGCAAATGCCCACGCTGAAAGCACGACAAAGGCTGGCTTGGCAAGTTCGGACGGCTGCAGAGAATAACCGGCGATGCGCAGCCAGCGCTGCGCGCCGTTCGCACTGACCCCCCAAATTTGGACCGCGACCAGGGCCGCCAACGCCCCCATGAAGAGGAGAAGTGACAAGCGCCGGATGACCGCAGGTGATTGCATCGACAGGCTGAGGATGATCAGCGTGCCAATCGCTGCAAACAGCATATGGCGTTGCACAAAGTAGAATGCCGGCAGGCCTTTGTTGACCGCAACAGACGGGCTGGCAGCGAGAGAGATCACCAATCCTGCCGCCATCGTGACAAAGATGGCCGCCAGCAGGACGCGGTCGATCGTGAACCACCACTGCGCAAGCAGGCTTTGATCGGCGCGCGATAGTGTCATGACTCCAGGTCCTCTCGCATACGGGCGCCAGGAAGGCGTCTGACCAGATCCTTGAATGCGCCCCCGCGCGCCTCGAAACTGGGAAACTGATCGAATGACGCGCAGGCCGGCGACAAAAGAACGACCGGCTCGGGACCTGTCGACTGGGCGGCATCGGACGCTGCGCGTGTGACCGCACACTCCAATTCACCACAGGATTCGTACGCGATACGGCCTGCCAGTTGATGCGCGAAGTCAGAAGCGGACTCGCCAATCAAATAGACCTTGGCGACTCGTGGAAAATAGTCTTTCAGGGACGTTATGCCTCCCTCCTTTGCCAAACCGCCCGCAATCCAGAAAATGTCCCGATCAAAACTGGCCAGGGCATTCGATGCCGAATCCGCATTTGTCGCCTTACTGTCGTTGATGAAGATCACGCGGCCGAGTTGCGCGACCTGCTCCATTCGATGCTCGAGGCCAGGGAACGTCCGCAGCGCGGCGGCAATGTCCGATTTACTAACGCCAAGTGCGAACGCAATCGAACTGGCAGCCGCCGCGTTCTGCGCATTGTGGCGGCCGCGCAACGATATGACGCCCGTGATGTCTGCAACGCGGTCCGGTCCGTCGCGACCCGCTGTGGTTTTGACAACCCAGCCGTCCTCGACACCGTAGCCGTCATCGATCGCGAATCCGCTGACGGCCGTATGCTTGCTGCCGCGTCTGCGGAAGAGGCGATCGAGTTCTCGGCAGGCGTCGTCGTCGCAGCCAATGACAGTTTCAACCGCATGTTCGAGCAGCCGGGCCTTGACGCTGCGATAATTTTCAAAGCTGCCATGCCTGTCAATATGATCCGGTGACAGGTTCAACAGCACGCCGATTGTCGGTGCCAACGATGGCGTCAGATCAATCTGGTACGACGACATCTCGACGGCATAGATGCGCCTTGGAGCGGGCGGCTCAAGCGCCAAAATCGGTACACCAATATTGCCACCCATCTGGGCATCGGCGCCGGCCGATCGAAGGATATGAGCCACCAGCGCAGTCGTCGTCGATTTGCCGTTGGTTCCGGTAATGGCAACAAATGGGGCCTGCGGTGCAAGCCCGGCGCGCTGCCGGACAAAGAGTTCGATATCGCCGATGACCTCGATATTGACGTCTCGCGCCCGCGACACCGTCCAATGCGGTTCCGGGTGCGTTAGCGGCACGCCAGGCGACAGCACGAGTGCGTCAAATGCAGCCCAGTCGACCGCTGTCAGTTCCGTCAGTGCGACCCCGGACGCACTGGCGGCCTCTCGGGCGGTGACATTGTCGTCCCAGGCATACACTTCGGCGCCGCCGATTCGGAGTGCATCGCATGTTGCGATGCCTGAACGCCCCAGTCCAAATACGGCCACGCTGCGACCTGCAAATGTCGTCACGGGAATCATCGTATCAGTCTACCCGAATTTGCTTCGCTGAGCTGCAGCGGGTTTAGCGCAGTTTGAGTGATGCCAAACCGATCAGTGCTAGCACCACGGAAATGATCCAAAAGCGAACGACGACAGTGGCTTCCTGCCAACCCTTCTGCTCGAAGTGATGGTGCAAAGGTGCCATGCGGAAGACCCGTTTGCCGGTAAGCTTGAAGCTGGTCACCTGAATGATGACGGACAGCGCTTCGAGCACGAACAGGCCTCCGACGATGGCAAGAACGATTTCGTGCTTCGTCGCAACCGCAATCGCCCCAAGCGCACCGCCCAGCGCCAACGAGCCGGTATCCCCCATAAAGATCATGGCGGGAGGTGCATTGAACCAGAGGAAGCCCAGTCCGGCGCCGATCAACGCCCCACAGATGATGGCCAGTTCGCCGGTGCCCGGCACGTGGTGAATCTGAAGATAAGCGGCGAATTTGACGTTACCGGAGAGATAGGCAATCAAGCCGAATGTGCCTGCAGCGATCATCACCGGGACAATCGCCAATCCGTCAAGCCCATCGGTTAGGTTCACTGCATTGCCGGCCCCGGCGATCACCAGTGCACCGAAGATAATGAAAACCGGTCCCAATTGCAGCAGCCAATCCTTGAAAAAGGGAATTGCCACGGCACCCGAGAAATTGGCATCCGACAGCTGCATGATGGTCGCCGCCGCCAACCCTGCAACGACGAATTCCAATGCAAGTCGAACGCGCCCTGAAAAACCGGAACTCGTTCGTTTCGTCACCTTGAGAAAGTCGTCGTAAAAACCAATAGCGCCGAAGACGAGCGTGACTCCGACGACAATCCAGACATAACTGTTTGCCAGGTTGGACCACAGCAGGATGGAAAACGTGAAGCCTGACAAGATCATCAGACCGCCCATCGTCGGCGTGCCTCGCTTAGCGAGATGACTTTGCGGCCCATCTTCCCGGATCGGCTGCCCTTTGCCTTGCTTGATTCGCAGCGTATCGATGATGGCGGGTCCGAACAGGAAGACGAATAGGAGCGCGGTCATAATGGCGCCGCCGGTTCGAAACGTGATGTATGTGAAGACGTTTAGCGGCCCGAACAGCTCACTGAAATGGCGAAGCTCATAGAGCATTGTGAATTCCCTTCAGTTAAGCTGGCCGACGAACAGACGTGCGCGCTCAACAGCCCCCCTAGCGCCGTGAACGTTGTGACAAGGGGTTAAAGATAGCCGCAACTGACCGTCAATACCGCTTTGTGACACGCCGCCGCAGTCGCCGTTACGTCCGATGAGCAGATGGTTCGAGGCACGCTGGACACCCGTCCCTCATAAACACCATTTGCTGCAGCGGAACCAATCCAACCGCGTCCAACCGCAATCAGAACTCGCGCAAGACAGCGGCCACCGCTTCGTGGTCCGAGAATGGCAGGACCTTGTCGCCGACAATCTGACCGGTTTCGTGTCCCTTACCCGCAATCAGCACGACGTCGCCGGGCCGGGCACGGGATATGGCACTGGCAATCGCCTCGAAGCGATCTGGGATCTCCTCTGCCCCGGGCGCAGAACCCAGGATCGCCGCGCGCACGGCTGCCGGGTCCTCAGTGCGCGGATTGTCATCCGTAATGATTGTTAGGTCCGCCTTATCGGCCGAGATCCGCCCCATGATCGGTCGCTTGCCGGGGTCTCGGTCACCGCCGCAGCCAAAGACCGAAATCAGGCGACCTGGCGCAAACGGGCGTAGCGCGTCGAGTGCCGCTGACAGCGCGTCCGGCTTGTGGGCGTAGTCGACGACGATTGTGGCGCCGTGTGCCTCACCGACGACTTCCAAGCGCCCGCTCACGCCGGCCAGCTCATGCAGGGCGGCAAAGACCGCCGCCGGCTCCTCGTCGCAGGCGAGCGCCAAACCGGCCGCCATCAGCGCGTTGCTGGCTTGGTAGGTACCGATCAGATTGAGCGTCGCGGTATGCTCACGGCCTCCGTGGCTGAAACGGATCTGTTGGGTGAAACCGCTCGGCTCGGAAGCCAGCAACTGCAGCGAGGTGCCGTCCGCATG
The DNA here is from genome assembly GCA_051009955.1 of Hyphomicrobiaceae bacterium. GTDB lineage: Bacteria > Pseudomonadota > Alphaproteobacteria > Rhizobiales > Hyphomicrobiaceae > Tectiglobus. The sequence continues at coordinate 5,638 of JBPCWB010000820.1, forward strand.
CCCGACCGTCAGCACCGACTGCTTGCGCTGCCGCGCTGCCTCAAGAAACTCCTGGGCATGGGGATCGTCGCTGTTGATGACCGCTGCGGCCCCCTCGGGCAGCAGCGTATCAAACAACCGTCGCTTGGCGGCAAGATAGTGTTCAACGGTCGGATGATAGTCGAGATGGTCGCGGCCCAGGTTGGTGAACGCTGCAGCTTTGAGCACGACGCCGTCGAGGCGCCGTTGATCGAGACCATGCGACGACGCCTCGAAAGCGAGATGGGTCACGCCGTCATCGGCGAGACCGGCGATGACGCCATGCAACGTCACTGGATCCGGCGTGGTCAACGAGCCGTAGACCCCGCCGTCCGGACGGACGATACCGATCGTGCCCATTGATGCGGCCTGGTGGCCGAGTGCACCAAAGATCTGACGGGTGAAATCGGCGACCGACGTCTTGCCGCTTGTTCCCGTTACCGCGACGGCGTTCTCCGGTTGGCGCCCATAGAACTTGGCGGCCATCAATGCCAGTGCCCGCCGCGGATCGCTACTGCGAACCACAGGCACAGGGCAGTCATCCAGAACCGCAGAGTCGGCTGCGAGGACTGCGGCGGCTCCATTAGCCAGTGCGTCGGGGACGAAATGGGCGCCGTCGACACGGGTTCCGGGCATGGCCGCAAACAGGACTCCGTCCGCTGCCTGGCGGCTGTCGGCGGTGATGGCGACAATTTCGATGCCGTCCACATCGCCCGTGACTGTCGCCCCACTGGGCATGAGATCCGCAAGGTTCATGGTCTGGTTCTCACTTGTGCGAGTTGCAGAGCATTTACGGAACGATCGCCGGCAGCGTCAAATCGTGAGCTCGAACGTCTGCCATCTATTGGGGCTTTACACCCAGGATTGGCGCTAGGCGAGCGATGATCCGACCTGCTGTCGGCGCTGCGTTGCGTGCGGCCGTGCGTTCCTTCTTGCTCGCTTCGGGCATCGGATCGAACAATGTCACGAGGAGGACATAGCGTGGATGATCGATGGGGAAGGCGCCCAAGAACGACGTGACCACTGATTTGCCATCGTAACCCTGTTGCCCGGCAACATCGGCCGTACCCGTTTTTCCCCCGACGCGATACCCCGGCACGTCGGCGCTGCGGCCTGTTCCGTGCAGCACGTTACGCCGCATCATCTTGCGAATGGCAGCGCTGGTCTGCGGCTCCAGAACTGGGCGTCGGGGCGATTGTTCGCCGTGTTGTCGCAACAGGAACGTCGGCGTGATGGCGTAACCGCCGTTGACCAAAGCCGCGCTTGCGACGGCGAACTGCAGCGGTGCAACGGCCAATCCATGACCGTAGGCGATCGTCATGGTCTCGGCCGCCCCCCAATAGCGCGGCACACGCGGACTGGTCGTCTTGACGTCAGCCTGATTGATCGCCGCCAGCAGGCCGAGCTTGGCTAGGAACGACCTTTGGCGGTCGCGCCCGACAGCCTGTGCCAGGACTGCTGCGCCGACGTTGGAGGAGAGGACGAACACGTCCGACAAACTCAACCACTTCTTGCTTCGCGGCGGATCCTTGAGTTCGAAGCGGCCAACCTTTAACGGCTCGGCGACATTGATGCGTGCCCCTGGCTGAGCCACGCCGGTTTCCAATGCCATTGCCAGCGTGAACGGCTTGAACACCGAGCCCAGTTCGAAGGCGTCATCCGCCAGCCTGTTTCGGCGCGTACGGTCGACAATCTCAGAGGCATTGGACGGGTCGACTCCCGGCAGGGAGGCGGCGGCCGGAATTTCACCGTTCTCGACGTCGACGACAATGCCGACGGCAGCAGCCGCACGAAATTTTTCCATGGCGGTGGCCAGCTCCGCCTGCAGACCGAAGAGCGCACGCATGTCCACGGCCAGGCGCAATGGTGCACTTGTGTTGACACGCGCGGCATGGACACGCGTGACGCCAGGGTTGCCATTGAGGAACCGTTCGATACCAGTCTGGCCTTCGTTTTTGCCGTTGACGTGTCCCAGAATGTGACCGGCGACGCGGCCGGCGGGATAACTGCGCTTGACCTCCTGCTTGAAGTCGATGCCCGGCAGACCCAGGGCGTGGATGTGCTGCGCCTTCGCCGGAGCAACTGGCCGCTTCAGCTGATGATACTTCCGCTTCCGGTTTGACAGTGCCAGACGGTTCAACCGGGTATCGATCCCGGGATAAAACAGAGACAGTTTTTCCAGCGTTTCGTCGACACTAATGATTTGAGAGGGATCGGCGAACAAAGTCGGGATTGCGATATCGGCGGCAAGCAGGCGTCCATTGCGATCGACGATGTCGGGACGCGAGAACATATTGCGCGGGACGTCGACGCTCGCGATCGTGACCTTGGCCTGGCCCTTGAGAGCAAGCCGTACCAGCTGTACAGACACACCCGAAAAGCCGAGTGTCACGGCGATGCCGATGCAAAGCGCACGTGCTGCGGCCGACTTGAGCTCGGCTGCCCGCTGGTCAGGAGTGATTTCGGTCGCAAGTGGGTGCATGGCACAACCCTCAGCGCTCGCCGCCGCGTTTCACGGACTTCTGACCATCGACGAACTGATCACCGCGCGAGGGCCGCAAGCCCAACCCTGAAGCATGGCGCGCGATGCGCTCGGGCCGTGCGAGGTAGGCACGCTCCGCCTTTAAGACGGAAATGTCGCCGATCAGTTTAGCCTTATGCCGCTCCTTGATTTTCACATCCGAATCAATCCGGCCGGTCTGATAATTTGTGGCATAGAGAAAAAATGCGCTGCCCATAGCCAGCACGATGCTGCCGAACATAAAAAAGCGAAGCATGCGCGTTTGCCTCCTGGAGCCGCTCAAACCTCCTCTCGGGTGCCTCTCACGCTAGAACGACGGGCGGCAGCCCAAGGTCAGTCGGATTCAGCGCTATTGCGTCGGCGTCGGTCCGGACGCCTGCCCGTAACTTGGCCGAGCGGGCCCGCGGGTTCGCCGCAGTTTCCTGGTTACTAGGAAGTAAAGGACGCTGGTTAACGATTTGAAAACCGGGCGGCTCTTTTGGCGCTTGTGCGGGCAAATGCCGCGAAGTTCCGCCTGACCGACCGGACCGCGCTGCGAAAAAGCGCTTGACGATACGGTCCTCCAGCGAATGGAACGTGACCACGACGAGACGCCCACCTGGCTGGAGAATGCATTCGGCAGCGGTGAGACCGCGCACCAGTTCGCCCAACTCGTCGTTGACGGCGATACGCAATGCCTGGAAGGTCCGTGTCGCCGGATGGATACCGTCCTTCGGCCGGCGGCCATAGACCCGGCTGCACAGCTCGGCCAGAGCCACAGTTCGCATGATGGGGCCCCCAGCGCGTGCCTTGACAATCGCTGCCGCGATGGCACGAGCACGTCGCTCATCTCCAAAGTAAAAGATAATGTCGGCCAGCGTTTCCTGGGGCAGACCATTGACCAGATCTGCCGCGCTCGGACGATCCTCGGTCTCCCCGAACATGCGCATGTCGAGAGGACCATCGCTCTGGAACGAAAATCCGCGCCCGGGCTGGTCGAGTTGCATCGACGAGACGCCGATGTCGAGAACGATGCCGTCCACCATGCCGGCAGTCTTTACCGCGCTGCTGTCCGCCATCTCACCGAACGGCTGTTGCACGAGTTGCAGACGTGGAGCATAGGTCTCGACGAGGCAGCCACCGTCGCGGATGGCATCCGGGTCGCGGTCGAAGGCAATGACTCGGCAGTCTGCTGCGTCCAGCATCGCGCGGCTGTAGCCGCCGGCGCCAAACGTGCCGTCGATGTAGACGCAGCCGTCAGCCGGTTGCAGCGTCTTCAGGACCTCAGCGAGCAACACGGGAATGTGGCGATGTTCCGGCCCGCAGCTGCAGCCCTTCCCCATTGGGTTGCCGCCGTCTGCCGCCATCATTCCCGCGCGCCCTCTTCGTCGCTCTCCTCGCGAGAACGACTCCCCGCCTCGGTCGGCCGGTCCGCTAGACGAGCCGGCCCATGGTGCGTTGCGAAGAGCTTGCGGTGGTCCTGCACTTTGGCACGCGCCCGGGCGCGGCGTTCGTCGAACTGGCCCGGGTCCCAGATTTGAAACTTGTCACCCAGGCCGACAAACGTGACCTTGGCGCCGAGTTGCGCGTGTTCACGCAACGTCGGAGGAATGACGATGCGTCCGTCCCCATCGATTGTGAGCACCTGGACGTCGCCGTAGAGCGCGAGAGAGAGCTCGTCGCGCTCATCCGAATAGTCCGCGAGACCACCGAGAAGCTGGTCAATCTTCTGCGCAAGTCTCTCGCCGCCTGCATCGAGTGCCGGAGCATCGATCGAAGGGTAGCAGTAGACGCCGCCGGCTGCACCTTCGCGATAGCCGTCACGGTCGAGAATAGCTCGAAAGGGCGCGGGTACAGAGACGCGGCCCTTGGCGTCGATCTTGTTTTGGAATGTCGAGACAAAGCGGTCCATCTCCGGGTTTCACAGCCTCACAAGACGCCCACATTTCTCGTCACACGATCAACGCACACGGCACAACACCTCTCGCGGTTACGCCCAACCCAATCACAAAGTGACCCGGACCTACTGACGACAGCCCCCGCTGATGTCGCTTCGGCCCGGGCCTTGCGAAACCTGAACCACGCCGCCGCGCAATCAGGTCCGCCGCATCTCAATTCCGTTGTCCCGCCCCGCGTCGCCCACTTTGCAGCCGGGCGAACGGACCGGGCCGTGGCGGTCGCAGACGATGGTCCCTCTCATCCATCGCCGCGCCACACCACGAGCCCATACCCGGTGCGGTCGGGCATTTATGGGATGACATGGGATTTTATGGGTGTCAATGGTTTGTTAAGGTATCCACAGCCTTGACCAGGGACGCGCAACCATTGGCTCAACGATCGTTGCAAGAGTTCAACAGGTGTCCTGGTTGGCGGGGACGGGCGATCCGTGTCGGGGTGGCACGAGATGGCTATGGGCGTCGCGCGGTCGCTGACGCCCGGGTGCATGATCCAGGTTCCAGTTGGCTGGAATCGATTTGTTGGTGGGAAGCCGCTGCTCGGCGACTCGCAAAATGCGGTCTTGCTGACGTAAGTCTGTCGCCTGTCATGACGGATGATTGAATGGTCGTCACCGTTCGAGCGGCGCGCTCTCCAGATCCATTCCGGTCCGGGCGAGAGCACTCCTGCACGGATTGGACAGATCAATAGTCACCCAATGATCGGCAGCCGTCGAAAGTGGCAAAGAGTGCTTCGATTTCAGGGCGTGGCCGAGGCCTGCTGACCAGGAACCCTTGAACGTCCGAACAGCCTTCAGACACGATGGCTGTCAGTTGGTCCGAAGTCTCGACACCTTCAGCCGTCGTGGCCATGCCCAGACCTTTGCTCAACGCGATCACCGTCCTTACGATTTCGATGGCACTACCGTCCTTGGTGATTTCATCAATGAATGAGCGGTCAATCTTGATGCGATCGAAAGGGAACTTCTGCAGATAGCTCAGCGACGCGTAGCCCGTGCCAAAGTCATCCATTGCAACACGCACGCCCAGTTCTCGAAGCTCGTTGAGAATGCCCAATGTTGTTTCGCTATCATCCAGCAGCACGGTTTCAGTAATCTCGAGTTCGAGGCGGGATGATTTCAAACCGGAGGACGACAGTGCGTCCTTGACGATGTCCAGCAAGCCAGGATTGCGAAATTGTGCGGCCGAAACGTTAATCGCGATTTTGATATCGTCCGACCAATTTGCGGCATCTTGGCAAGCCTGCTTGATGACCCACTCTCCGACTGGTCCGGCGAGGCCGATTTCTTCGACGATCGGAATAAACTCGCCAGGGGAGACCACACCTCTTTCTGGATGGTGCCATCGGATGAGCGCCTCAACACCCGCGATCTCGTCCCGCTCAATGTTCACCACTGGCTGATAGTAGAGCTCGAACTGATCGTCCGACAGCGCAGTTCGCAGGTCACGCTCCATCCTTCGACGCTCTTGCAGGCGGGCGTTCATTTCCTCCTCGAAGAATCGGAACACGCCGCGTCCGTCCTGCTTAGCCTTGTAGAGTGCCAAGTCCGCCTGCTTGATGAGTTCGTCCGCGTCGACGGTCTGCTCGTACGAGACCGATAGCCCGATGCTGACGCCGATTGTCACTTGGTGTCCGAACAACTCGTAGGGAGCGCTGATTTCATCGATCATTCGACCGGCGAGGGCCGCGGCCGCGGCCGAAGAGTCGACGGCGGTTTGCAGGACGACAAACTCGTCTCCACCCATGCGCGCCAAAACATCGGCATCGCGGACCGAATCCTGCAAGCGCTGCGCGACCGCCCTCAGTAGTGCGTCACCGACATAGTGGCCATAGGTATCATTCACGTCCTTGAATTGATCGAGATCGACACAGAGAGCAACGACGCCGTCATTGCGCCGACGACCTGTCAGTATTTGGTCCAGCCGCTCGTGCAGATGCACACGGTTCGCAAGCCCTGTGAGCGCGTCGT
>JBPCWB010000821.1:0-3093 GCA_051009955.1 Hyphomicrobiaceae bacterium
TGCAGGCGGCATTCGTCGACTATGGTGGAAATCGACACGGGTTTCTCGCCTTCAACGAGATTCATCCGGACTATTACCAGATCCCACACGCGGATCGACAGGCTCTGATCGAGGCCGAGTCGGCGGCACGCAGGGATGATGACGACAGTGACGATGACGATCAGGCCGACGTCATGGTTGGCGAGGCGATAGACGAAGCGGACAGCGATCCGACCTCAGACGTTGCGCTGGAAACCGCGGCAGATGACGACATGACTGTCGGCGACGCCGACCCCGACATCGAGGCCGCGGCAATCGACGTTAGCGATCTGTTGCCGCCCGAACCCGCCGAACCGCAATCCGAGGCCGACGCGCATGATGTTCTCGATCTGACGCCCGCGCAGGTCGACTCGGCTGCAACAGCCGTTATCGACGAGCCAGATGAACCTGCGCCAAACGCGACCGAGCATGATGTCATCGACATCGCGGCGTCTTTGCCGGACGTGGATTTTGACGCGCCTGCGGAGCCCTTCCCGGACATCATCTCGGAAGCCGCCGACGGCGACTCGGAGTCACCCGATAGGGACCAAGCTACAACTGACGGTGACTCGGACAATTCGGATCAACCGCGATCCGGCCCCAAATCGATTGCGGCGGCCGTTGAACCGGATGAGCGGATCGTCAGTGACATTATCGAGAACGGCTCAAGTGACGAGTCGATTGATGACACGGTGTCCGAGAACAGCCCGGCTGATGGCAAAACGCCAACGGCGGATTCGATGGTCGTCCTGGACAGTCCTGCGGCACGATCTGACTCAATTGATGCCGACGACGACGTGCCGGCCGGCACGGTCGCGGCGCAAACCGACGGCGACGACCCGCCATCGACGACTGACGATCTCAATGAACCGACTGCGACCGACGGATCCGACTCGGATCCGCGACCGAGTGCCTCTGACGACGACAACGACGCAGAGACTGTAGAGGCGCGCGCGCCAAGCGATGACGAAGATGACGATGATGATCGCGACGATGACGATCTCGGCGGCGATGATCTCGAGGCTCCGATCGACGACGTCGGCGAGGCCGACGCATTGGAAGAGCTGCCATCCAGACCGCGCCGACGCGTGCGCAATTATAAGATCCAGGAAGTCATCAAGCGGCGCCAGGTCGTCCTGGTTCAGGTGGTCAAGGAAGAACGCGGCAACAAGGGTGCTGCGCTGACGACCTACCTGTCACTGGCAGGCCGCTACACCGTATTGATGCCAAATACGGCGCGAGGTGGCGGCATTTCCCGCAAAATTACGAACCTTCAGGACCGCAAACGCCTCAAGGCCATCGCACAGGAACTCGACGTTCCCGAGGGAATGGGTCTGATTATCCGAACCGCGGGCGCCGCACGCACCAAACAAGAAATCAAGCGAGACTTCGAATATCTACTGCGCCTTTGGGAAAATGTGCGCGATCTCACGCTGCAATCGACAGCGCCATCTCTGGTGTACGAGGAAGGCGACCTCATCAAGCGTTCGATCCGCGATCTCTATTCAAAGGATGTGGAACAAATTCTGGTGGCCGGAGAGTCTGCGCACAAGGAAGCGAAGAGCTTCATGCGCATGCTGATGCCCAGTCACGCCAAGAACGTGATCAAGTATGAGGAACCGCAACCTCTGTTCGCGCGTTATCGGATCGAACAGCAACTCAATGCCATGTTCAGTCCGTTCGTGCAGTTGCGCTCGGGTGGCTATCTGGTCATCAACCAGACTGAGGCGCTGGTCGCAGTCGATGTCAACTCCGGGAAATCGACACGCAAGTTTTCCATTGAGGAGACCGCTCTCAACACCAATTTGGAGGCTGCCGAGGAACTCTCGCGCCAGCTCAAGCTACGCGACCTTGCCGGTCTGATCGTCATCGACTTCATCGACATGGAGGAGAAGCGCAACAACCGCGCTGTCGAACGTCGGCTCAAGGAGTGTCTGCGCGATGACAGAGCTCGGATTCAGGTGGGTCGGATCAGCCATTTCGGGCTGCTGGAGATGTCTAGACAGCGGTTGCGGACCGGCGTCCTTGAAGGTTCGACGATGCCCTGTCACCACTGTCAGGGAACTGGAATTATCCGGTCGACCGAATCCGTTGCACTCGCCGTTTTGCGTGCGCTCGAAGACCAATTGATGGCTGGTCCAGCACGTCCATTGACGGCGCAGTGTTCGGGCGACGTCGCAATGTATCTGCTCAACCAGAAACGTGGCTTTGTGCAGGAGATCGAGGAACGCTATGGCGTTACGATCCATGTCGAGGCCAGCGACACGCAGCAGGGTGCCGACTTTGCGATCGAGCGCGTTGCGGCCGAGGGCGCGCCAGCGCCCCGTCGCAACGAGCGTGCAGCTGTCAATGTCCAGACTGGATTTGCCGACTCTGCCGAAGAGAGCGAAGATACCCGCGATGCCGAGGGCGACGAACGACGACCTCGCCGCCGTCGCCGCCGTCGCGGGCGGCGATCCGAAGGCGAAGCGGCGTCGAATGGAGAGGCAGACGATCAGACCCTGGCGGATGAGGCTGCCGCTGCGGCCCCCGAAGACGCCTCGGCAAAAGACAGCGCACCGGCAACGGAAGAGCGCAACGACAACGGTGATGGAGAAGAACGCTCCCCCCGTCGACGCCGGCGCGGCCGGAGAGGCGGGCGACGCAATCGCGGCGAGGACAATGGGGGCGTTCAAGACGTCGCCGCGCCGGGAGCCCCTCAACCCGAAATCGCCGCCACGTCGGATGATAAGTGGAGCGACAATGGCGACCCGGCTGTCGCGGCACCTGACCTGACAGCAAGCGATGTTACCGAACAGTCGGCTGCGCCTGAAACGGCAGAGGTTCCCGATACGGCAGCTGCGCACGACGCGCCGGCCCTTGGCGATGCCGAACATGCCGCTCTGCATTCAGACGATTCCGAGCCTAGCGGTTCCGATGGCGATGTCGCGCTAGATGATGTAGAACCAACACCTCAGAGGGATGAACCGATTGCCGCTGCAGTAACGGCTCTCGAAATTGTTGCGCCGGACAGTGCAAGCGATGAGCAGGAGCCGCGGCCCCGCGGTGAACCCGTGTCAAGCGAACCTGTGCTCG
>JBPCWB010000822.1:0-5253 GCA_051009955.1 Hyphomicrobiaceae bacterium
TTGTCGTAGGATCACCCCGATCACCAAATTGAACTATGTCTGGCCGGGACAGGTCGATCAGTATTGGCATCGGGCGTCCGTACGAACACGATGCACGGTTGCTGCGAAGGCGGAACGTGGCATCAGCAGGCCAATTGCGCCAGTGAAACACGCCTGGGAAGCGAAAAGTCCTGCGTCACTGCGTCGAGCAAACCAAGGCAAGAGGCAAGAAGTTCTCCGAATGGGAAAGCTCAGAGTTCGGCCTTGGCAGTTTCACATCGGGCCCGATCGACAGGGTTCTCGAAGCATCCACAATTGCACGCAGAAGAAGCAGATTTTCTCTGCCAGCCGGGCCATTGATCGCATGCCAATGCCCCATCTGGATAGGGCAACTCAGTCACGTCGCAGCGTTTGTCCAAGAGCCTGCATGCTGCAGCCAAACTTGCAGCATCGAGACGAAGCTGGGTTCGACTTAGCAATTGCCGACGACACACTGAGTGCTGCGCTGCAATTGCAATGTGTTCAGAGCTGAACAACAGCCGACCGCGACGAAGCATTGTTGCTAAGCGCCAAGTCAAACTTACTTCAAGCGAGATCCCGACATGACAGTGCGAGCATCTGCATGTCTGCATTCTCGCAATCACCAGCCGCTTGCGGGTACGCATGTTTGCTTTGATTATTGCGGGCAAGAAATGGGTCGCGTCAGATGGGAATTGCTGCCACTATTAGAGTTATCAAAGGAGATCCGGACGAGCGACTCGACCAGGACCTACGGGGACGAGGCGAGTTGGCGGCCATCTGCAATAAGGTGTTCGTAGAGCAGGCCATGACATTGCGAGCGCCTCACGACTGTGAGAATGCGAACGGCGACGCCATGCAAACCAATGAGCAGGGTGAAACTACAGTTTGGATTTCGTTTGATACCGATCTCGACGCATACGGTGGCTACCGAGTGCGAAGTGGTCCGCCATTCGCGCTGGGCATGATCTTCCTCGACGGAGAGCGACGATGCGGCCGGAAATTCCTGCACTACTGATTTGTCTGCTCGCCAACACAGCAAATGCAGGTCCGGGAGGTGGGTCGGTCAACAAGTCCCAGGTGACGCAAACCGCGAAAGAGCGTCTCAGTAGCAAGGCAGCCGATTCACAAAGGGTTGACGACTGCAAGGTTCCGCCGACGCTGCGCGACGCATCCCGACAAAGACCAACCGAATGCGGTTATGCTACAGGTCATACGGACGATCCTGCCGGGAGAATTGACACGAAATAACGCCTGCGGTGCCATGGGAATCGCCCGCTTTACGATGCTGAAGACCGGCATTCGTGATGCACTCAGTTGGTGCGCCCGGCTGCCAAACTCAACTCGCGCCACGATATCCCAATTCCACGCACTCGACAGGAGTGCGTATACTGAGGCCAAAAGAAAGTCGTTCCCGAAGTCTTCCCCTGCCTATGGAGCTTTGTGCCAATCCGCATCGTTAAATGTGTGAAGCAGGATCTTTGCCAATTCTGCGGTAAACGAATTCCGGTGGCGCTGTCGTCGACTCGATTTGCGCAGTTCTAACCAATTGCGCGTGCCAGTCGGATTTGTCGCATGCCGGATCGGCATTGGCCGCGTCTCCAGTCAGTGCAAAGGCCTGGCAGCGGCAGCCTCCGAAATCGACGTGCCTCAGATCGCACGAGCGGCAGGGCTCCTTCATCCACGCAGTCCCGCGAAACGCTTCGAACGCTTCACCGTTCAGCCAGATGTCCAAGAGGCGACGCTCATTCACATTGTCGAACTGCAGGCCGGGAATGGAGTCCGCAGCATGGCATGGCAGAACCTTGCCCGCCGGCGACACACAAATCACGCCTGTTCCCCATCCGCCCATACAGGGCTTGGGGCGCTTCGCATAGTAGTCGGGAACCACAAAGTCTATCGTTAGCACGCCCTTCAACCGTTCCCGCGCCGACTCGACGATCTCGACGCTGGCTTTGACCTGATCGATGGTCGGCATCAACGCGGCGCGATTAACGTAGGCCCAGCCGTAATACTGAATGTGAGCGACTTCGATGCGGCCTGCTCCGAGATCCGCGGCAAGTTCGATCATGCGATCCAAATGCGTGATGTTCTGGCGGTGAACGGGTGCATTAATTGTAAGCGGCAGACCCAGTTCGCGGACCCAGTCGGCAAATTCGAGCTTGGCCTGATGGCCGTTTTTGTATGCCGCAATGCGATTGGCGTTGATCGGATCGACGTCTTGCAAGGAAAGCTGAACGTGGTCGAGGCCATTTTCGGCCAGCGCGGCGATCCGTTCACGGCTCAGCAGAACGCCGGCGGTTATGAGGTTGCTATAGATGCCCTCGCTGGCGGTCTTGGCGACGATGGTTTCGAGATCTTTACGCAGGGTGGGTTCGCCGCCTGACAGGTGGACCTGAAGGATCCCCATTTCTGCCGCCTGGCCGATGACATCAAGCCAGGTCTCGGTCCGCAGCTCCGCGTTGGCTCGCTCCAACTGCGTGGGGTTTGAACAATAGGGGCATTGCAGTGGGCAGCGATGCGTGAGCTCGGCGAGCAGGCCCAGTGGCGCGCTGGCACAGATAACGTCGTCGCGCTCCGTCTGGTTCTCACTCTGATTGGCAGCGATGTCGCTCATCCTTCAATATAACCTCGATCGGCCATGTCCTGAACGAACTCGATGACATCCTGCCTGATTTCATCGACCGACGCTGAATACTCTTCGGCCAGTATTTCTGAAATCTCGTCAATGCTCCGAGATCCGTCACAGATTTTCAGAATATCTACGGAGGCGTCATCGGGCTGCAGGACACGCTCCGGAGCCAGCATGATCCAACGCGCGCGACCCGCATCATGGCGCAGCTTAACGTGACGGGGCAATTTCGGCCTCGTACTCCGGTCAACCATTAATCTGCTCTTGCGCTCACGCTCAGCCATTGGCGGAACCTGTTATATATGCGCCAGGCGGTACCAAGCCGGGTTCGACGTATGAGAAATGCAGCGCGTCGAGCTGCGACCACAGCACGTTGCATTTGAAGATCAGAGCATTGAGTACCGCCGCCTGCGTTTCCCGAGTGCGTGCATGTTCGATGACATATGACAGGGCGAAGTCGGTATCGCGCGGTGCCTGCGTCAGGCGCTCGTTGAAATAAGCCAGCGTCTCGGCCGAGACGAAATCGTAATTGGCCAGCATCCCTGTCATGCGTTCGGAGATTATCGCCGGCGAAAACAACTCGGTTAACGAGGATGCGATCGCTTCGAGGAGCGATCTGGTTGAAACGAACTGCACGTAGGCCTCGACTGCGAAGAGCGTTGCGGGCAGCGCCCCCTTCTTGCTCTGCACATATGCACGGTCGAGGCCCAGGCCGTCAGTCAGCCTCAGCCAGCGCTCGATGCCGCCATCTCCGTCCCGTTCCCCGTCATGGTCGACAATCCGTTGCCGCCAAATGCGCCTGAGGGCCGGATCGTCAAGGCGTGCGAGAATGGACGCATCCTTCCTAGGAATGGCCTCCTGATAACAGTAGCGATTAAGCGCCCAGGCCTTGATCTGCTCTTTGTCGAGGCCACCTTTGTACTGCAGCTTGTGGAACGGATGGTTCGAATGATAGCGCTCCGCACCAATGGCCATCAGCTTGGCCTTCAATTCGTTAGCGGAAAGAACTTCGCTCACAGGGTCACCTCCATTCCATCGTGGGCAACTTCCCAACCGGCCGCCATGACGGTGGCGTGCGCCTCTGATCCCTCTCTCAATACTGGATTCGAATTGTTGATATGAATGAATATGCGGCGCTGCACGTTGAGGCTCTCGAATGCGCGCATGGAGCCTTGCGCGCCTGACATGTTCATATGGCCCATGCGGGCTCCTGTCTTGGTGGACAGACGCTGGTCGATCATCTCGTCGTCGGTAAACAGCGTACCGTCGAAGAATACGAGCGCGGCGCCCGTCAACCTGGCGGCCAGCTTGGCGTCGATTTCGGCGCAGGCCGGAATATAGAAGAATGACCTCCCGCGGTCAGATGTCGAAACCTTGAGCCCGATGGTATCTCCTTCCCTGGTCCCGAAGTTCGGGCCGCTGGCTTCGTCCTCCAGATAAAGTGCTACTTTCCCCGGTACAGCGAAGGCCTCGACCACGAGCCCGTCGTGCTCATCGACAGCGAAGGGCCGGTTGAGAACGATCGGAACGCGCTCCACCACGGCCGGGTTGAGAACGTTGAAGATCGAGTTCGAATTCAGTGTTGCAATCACCCGTTCGCTGGCAAACAGCCTGAACGTCTGGCCTTCTCGCAGGTTCAACAGCCCCGCCACGTGATCGACATCACCGTTGGTCAGAACGACCGACTTGATCGGGCTGTTACGCGGCCCACCGTCCGCATTTGGATGCAATTCGACATTGTCGTTGATCTGCTGGCGAAGGTCCGGTGAGGCATTGAGCAACGTCCAATCCCTGCCATCCGGGCTGACAGCCAGCGATGACTGTGTTCGCGCTCGAAGACCCTCGACACCGGCGCGCGCGTCGCGGGAGTTTCTGCCGTTGCAGTTCCACTGTGGGAGCCCGCCGCCAGCAGCGGATCCAAGTACCTTTATCTTCATGATCGATCAGATCGTCGGCGCGCCAGGAAACAAAACAGACCAATCTTCCAGTGGAAGATTGGCCCGTCGCTGCCGCAATATGCGGTCCAGATTGTCAGTTGTGCGTCGCCGAGATAACGTCGGCAAACCGCAGCATCTCAACAGCGGCTACTCGTCAAGATCGAGTTCACCGGAGATGTACGTCGTGACTTCCAAGCTGGTTTCAGTTTCGGTGATGACAGGCTTATTCCAGGTCTTCATGCGAACCTCCGTGAGCAACTTCGAACCGGACGATAGCGCGGAGTAATTCGACTGTCTACGCGATTCTCAAAGCCAAACGGCGACGGCGCAAAGCTTATTTGGAGAATTCCATCTTGGGACTATTGAAAGCGATGCATGAGGTCGCAATCCGGTCCCTGTTTCTGGCTCTCAGTACAATATTGGCCAAGTTTGGACCACAAGTTCAGCGCCAATTATTGCCATAGTCCGATCCGTTCCAAATATTCAAAGCTCCTGTGACAGCGCCAAACTCGGCGTGAACACGGCCGTCGAAGCGGCACTGCCTCGTAATGAAAACGGTCAGAGGGTGCAACTGGTTGTAGACCGCGTTGAGCCCGCGACACTAACCAGCTTCCTACCCTCTGCTCAGGTCTCGTACAACGCCGCGCATGGTGCGCCATCCGAATGCCGGCGCACGCCGTTGGCAAA
>JBPCWB010000823.1:0-8781 GCA_051009955.1 Hyphomicrobiaceae bacterium
GCTCTGCTCACCGATCGGTTGAATGCCCAATTCGGCGAACCGCTGGCGCCAGACGACCCGCTCCGCGTATGCAAGCTCTTTTGAAAGCGTGTCATCCACCATGAGAAAGGTCAGCGAGGCCGCCGTCGCGTGCGCGCGCTCTGCCACAATGGGCCCGACGTGGCGGCCGGTCCCATCAAAGACGACGACGCGACCCAACAGCTGGGCCGAGCCATTGATGACGTCCCACGGATCGGTACAGAGCTCCGGACCCTCGATCCAGCCCGTGCCAGGCACGCCACCGGTCGCGACGATCACCACGTCCGGCTTCTCATCGAGAACCGTCGCGGTTTCAGCAAACGTATTCAGACGCACGTCAACACCGAGGATACCAAGCTCACTGTGTCGCCAGTCGATCAGGCTCTGCACGTCCTTGCGCCAACCAACGCCGGCTGCCAGGCGCAGTTGACCGCCCAACGCATTGGCCGCCTCGAATAGGACAACCTCATGCCCGCGCTCGGCACAGATGCGCGCGGCCTCCAGGCCGCCCGGACCACCCCCGACCACCACGACTTTGCGGCGCGGACCATCCGTGCGTGTGATCTTGTGTGGCCAATAACCTTCGCGTCCGGTCGCCGGGTTATGCAGACAGGTAGGGCGTTGCTCGCTCATGCACACCGAGGCACCGATACATGGGCGGACGCGGTGTTCCTCGCCATCTCGGATTTTGGTGACGATATAGGGATCGGCAATGTGTGCCCGCGTCATCGCCACCATGTCCAGGAGGCCTTCGCTTATGGCGTGGCGCGCGCTGGCGATATCAGTGATCCTGGCGGCATGGAACACAGGCAGCTTGATCTCACGCTTGAATGCACCGATCCGCTCGAGCCACGGCGCCAGCGGCATTGACATGCCCGGCATGCATTGCGTCGCAAGAGCCAGTTCCGTGTCGATCCGGCCATAGTTGGCATTGATGAAATCCAAAAACCCCTCTTGCTGAAAGATGCGCGCGATGGCCAGGCTCTCGTCAAAGTCCGAGCCGCCGCTGGCGCTCTCATCGACGCCCATCCGCATCCCGACGATAAAACCATCCCCCACGCGCCGCCGAATGGCCTCGTAGACCATGAGCGGAAATCGGCACCGATTTTCAAGACTTCCACCAAATGCATCGGTCCGCCGATTGGTAGCCGGCGAAAGGAACTGACCCAGCAGGTGCCCATGAACCATGACCTCAAGGCCATCGAGACCGCCGTCCTTCGCCCGACCGGCGGCATCAGCCAACTGGCCAATAACGCGATCAATATCATCTCGGTCCATCTCACGAGGTATCGAACGGTGGCCAATTTCACGGACGGACGAAGGCGCGATCGCCGGCAACCAGTTCCGGGTGTTGGCCTCCGCGCGGCGCCCGAGATGGGTGATCTGAATCATGATCGCCGCGCCTTCGGCGTGGATCCGCTCAGCAAACTGCTGCAGATAGGGAATGATCGCATCGGTGGCGATGTTCAGCTGGCCGGATGCCCATAGTGAATCCTCGGCGACATAGGATGATCCGCCGAACATCGTCAGGGCCAGACCGCCGCGCGCCTTTTCGAGATGATACCGCTGATAGGCCTCGGCCGGCATCTGGTTTTCATCACCCAGGCCACAGGCATGACTCGTCGACATGATCCGGTTGCGCAAGGTGAGATGCTTGAGCCGCAGCGGTGCGAACAGCGGATCCGACGATCTCATAGTCATGGATGAGCCTTCCTGCAGACGAACGTTCTTGATTGGAACGTGGTCGGTCAGTGTAAGAAACTTGGCGAACGAGAGGAATAGGCGACGCTGCACGATCCGCGTGCGCCGACAAGCGACGTTTGCGCAACTGGTCACGCATATCCTCTTGATGCAACATGGCGGCAATCTCTGTGATTGATCGCAGCAAACGACGAGGTTCGAGACAACGCCGATGACACAGCCGGACAATTGGGGTTGGAAAGCACGCATCGGGAT
Source organism: Hyphomicrobiaceae bacterium (assembly GCA_051009955.1). Taxonomy (GTDB): domain Bacteria; phylum Pseudomonadota; class Alphaproteobacteria; order Rhizobiales; family Hyphomicrobiaceae; genus Tectiglobus. The sequence continues at coordinate 1,975 of JBPCWB010000823.1, forward strand.
GTTCATCGTCAGCAGTGAGGCGGTGCCAGAAGCGGAATGGTGGGCCATGGTTCCATCAGGCGTCTCGGTTCACGCCGCCCGGGTCACGGCGCCAACGCCGTGGGGGCGGTGGGCGGAGGATCGCACCGGAGTCGAACTCGAAGTCGATCTGGAAAGAGGCGCGACACAGTTCGCAGCGATGCGGTTGTCAGCGGTCGTGATCGGGCACAGTTCCAGCAGCATCGCCGGTGGTATGGGTTGGGACGATGCAGCCGTCAAAAGGCTGCAACAGATCGTAAGACCGGAAACGGTCGTGACCACCAACGGTCTGGACTGCCAGGCCGCGTTACGTGCTTCGGGCATCAGCCGGCTATTCCTGGTGTTTCCGGCCTGGTTCAACGATGCAACACTGGCAAGAGGCGTCGACTATTTTGCGCAGCGCGGATTTCAGCCGGCAGGTCACATGCGCTTCGACCCTGGCCGGAATTGGAGGGATGTTGCGCCCGGCGACCTTTATCCACAAGGCATGGGATTCGCGCAGGACGTCGAGGCGCTTTATGTGCAGGTAAGATCTGCCTGCCCTTCGGACGCTGATGGCATATTGATCGTTGGGACGGGTTTTCGTTGCGTTGCGATGTTGGAGGCCTTGGAGCAGGACCTGCAGCGGCCCGTCATCTCAGCCAATCAGGCGAGTCTTTGGCACTGCCTGCGATTGGCTGGCGTCAGAGACAATGTGGTCGGGTACGGTAATCTGTTACGACTTTGAACACGCCGGGTGACAATCATCAATTTCAGGCCACGCATTCCTCGTTCAGACCCCATTGCGGACTGCCCGGACGATCGGCCTATCGCGCGGCATTCAAGCCGGCGATATAGCCCCACGTGAGGCACGGGCCAAGTGTTGTACCGGCCCCGACACCTTTCGACCCAAACGAATTCGCCATCACGTTGCCAGCCGCATAAAGGCCCGGGATTGGAACGTCTTGGTGGTCCAGGACCTCAGCTTTTTCATTGGTGCGCGGCCCGCCCTTGGTGCCCAGGAAGCTGGCCTTGAACGGCATCGCATAGAACGGCGGCTGCTCGACTGTACCCAGAGTGGGGTTCGGTTTGTGTGCCGGATCGCCTCCACGTGCGCGGTCCCAAACCGAAGCACCGCGACCGAAGTCGGCATCAACACCGGCACGGGCGAATTCGCTGAACCGGCGCGCGGTCTCCTGTAGCGCGACCGCATTGACGCCGATCTCGCGCGCAAGATCCTTCAGCGTGCCGGCCATGTAGTGGTTACCTGGCACGGACTTGTTCGGCAGAGCATGCGGATATTTCGCGGCATACTGGCCATCGTAAATCCGCCATGCCGGCAAATGCGCCGGCGTCCCGGTCTCTGGATCCATCTCCGCGAAGGCGAGCCCGATATTCATCTGCTTTTCGTTCACGAAGCGCCGGCCATGTTTGTTGACGATCATCGTGTGGGGCAGGAAATAATCCGCGGCCGGCTGGCCTTGAAGACGGCCCTCGTAAGTGACGGGTGTCGTCCCCATGATCAACGCCTGGTCCATGTGATCGAGCTGCGCGCCGACCGCCTCTGCCATACGCTGGCCGTCTCCCGTGTTGGTCGACGGGCTTGCAGTCCATTCGACGGGTCCGGGGAAATGTTGCGCCATCATCTCGGCATTCCACTCGAACCCGCCACTGGCGAGGATGACCCCTTTCGCCGCGTCGATCACTCGAGAAGCCCCCTGGTGTTCGACTTCAAGCCCGGCAATGCGCCCGTCTTCTACGATCAAGCGTTTGGCCGGCGCATCGAGCCAGACATCAATGCCCTTATCCAGGCACCCTTTGAGCAATCCGATGGTAAGCGCGTTGCCCCGCGTTCGCTGGTTCATGAGTTTGCGCCACGCAATGCGCGGTAGATAGCGCACCACCCATTTCTTCGGGTTGGCGAAGAAAAAAGTGTCGACGACTTCTTCGTAATTGAGCCGAAGATCAAAGGTTGGGTTGCGCACCTTGTCCCGCCAATCGCCGAGAATGCCAATGCGGATCGGCGCGGCGGAGAGGTTTCTTCCGAGCGGCAGGCCACCCGATTCCTCGGCATAGGGATCAGGTTCGCGGTTGGGTATAAATTTCAGCGGTGTGCTTGTCTCGAGGAACTTCATCACCTCGGGCACGTAATCAACAAACGCTGCCCACAGTGGTTCTTCCCTGTTGTGCCAACCCTCAGGTGCAACCGCCCGAATGTAATCGAGAACGGCCTCGCGGCTGTCACGCACGCCCATCTGCGCCGCATAGTGATGGCGCGGTGCCCAAATGCAGCCGCCGGACATCGCCGTCGTACCGCCGACCACTGATGCCTTTTCCACCACCAGCACCTTGGCGCCGTTTGACCGTGCGCTGAGGGCCGCGCTCAAGCCTGCGGCGCCGGTCCCCACGACGACGATATCGATGTCCTCGCTCATATTTGTAGCGTCCTCGGTCCCATTCGACAGGCACGATTTCAGTACTCCAAAATTGCACGCCCCAGAATGTCACCAGCGCGCAGGTCATCGCACGCCTCATTGATCCGGTCGAGCCCGTAGCGTCTGGTGATTAGGCGGTCCAATGAAAATTTGCCGTCCTGGTGCCAGCGCAGGTACATGGCGAAATCGCGGTCCGGAAAACTTGCGCCCAAACTGCCCCGGTACTGCCGCTGACCATAGACAAACAGGGCAGGATCAATCGTCACGCTCTCCTGCGGAATGCCGACCAGAACGGCCATGCCACCAAAGTTGTCGGCACCGATGCCGCCAGCCCTTGTCGCTTGCAAGACCTGCTCGCAGGTCCGCTGCTTACCGATCGCGTCAAAGGCATAGTCGACACCGCCATGCGTCAGATCTCGAATGGCCTCGACAGGATCCTCATTGCCCGACGCATTGACACCATGCGTCGCACCGAACGAACGCGCGAACGCGAGCTTTTCGTCATCGAGATCAACGGCAATGATTGGATAAGCCTCCAATATCGCGGCCGCCCTGATCGCAGAAAGACCAACACCCCCGACGCCGAAAACGGCAACCGACTCGCCCGGACGAACTTTCGCCGTATGGACGACGGCACCTGCGCCCGTCAGAACCGCACATCCGACAATGCAGCTCAGGTCGCGCGGATGCTCCTCGGCAATGGGCACCACGAGGTCATGGCTGGTCTGCACATCCTGGGCCCAGGTAAACACATGACCGTGAGCTGCCTGACCTTTGAACATCGCCCCTGTCTGTTCGCGCCGAATAGGTCCACGAACGGGGGTACGGGGTACCCAGGTCACGATGCAGTGGTCACCGACTTTGACATGCGTCACATCCTTGCCTATCCGAGTGACAACGCCTGTGCCTTCATGACCAAGCAGCAGCGGCCGGCCCAAAGCCGGATTGTGCATCTGATGCAGCTGAGAGTGGCAGATGCCGCTGGAGAAGAGTTTGACGGTGACCTGGTCGGGTCCAGGGTCCTGAAGTTCCAGTTCCTCAAGGCGAAGCGGTGCGCCGATCTCTGTTTGTACGGCAGCGACGGTTTTCATGGAATGGGAACTCCTACCTTGAGACGATCATCGCTGTGTCAGTTCGCAAACCGGCCCACAGCAGAAAACGGTACCGGGGCACTTCAGAAGGTCAAGGAGCGTCTCGTCAGTTGACATGCAAACCTCCTGGCTGTGACCGCAAGTCTCCAATTTCACATCGCGCACCTATCACGAAGCGCTGCTCACCGCAGCCCGACCGGGACTGCTCGCCCAATGTATCGCGGGATCAGCCGAAGAACAAAGCAACGAGCGCACCTGCAGTCCCGGCGATTGACGGAGGCAAGGTGGAGGGATTGATCACGAATGCCCACAAATCTTGCAAGGGGTCAGTTGCCGTTCCGACCGTTCGGACCTAATGTCGCTCCATTCCACCTAAGAATCCGCATAATCTCTGATTTTTCTGGGGTACTGAAGCTATGCAGGGGAAAGATTCGCCTGGCCGTGCGACATCATCCACCGGCAAGCCAGATCGGGCTTGCCGTCAAGAGCGTCTGGCAGCTCGCCTGCGTGACAATCTCCTACGTCGTAAGTCACAGAACAGGGCGCGGCGAGAACATGACACGCCTGGTTCTCAGCGCGCAGGTGATACACGAGGCGACACGAGCCGTCCCCAGAAACGCGGGACAACGCAGGAGGACTAGGCAACATGGATCGGATCAGGATCGTTGGCGGCGAACGTCTCGAAGGCCGCATCCCGATCTCGGGCGCCAAGAACGCAGCACTTCCGCTGATGATCGCGAGCCTGCTGACGTCGGAACGCCTGACACTGCGCAATATGCCCAATCTGGCCGATGTCAATCTCCTGGCCCGGATTCTGCGCAACCACGGCGTCGACCACTCGGTCGACGGCAAGCGCGCCAATCCCAACCAATACATCGGCGAGACAATGCACTTCACGGCGCGCGACGTCGTTGACACCACCGCCCCTTACGAAATGGTCTCGCGCATGCGGGCGAGCTTCTGGGTCCTGGGGCCATTGCTGGCACGCATGGGCCAGGCGCGGGTGTCGATGCCCGGAGGTTGCGCAATTGGAACGCGTCCTGTCGACCTGCATCTCGCCGGCCTCAAGGCGCTCGGCGCCGACATCGATACTGATGGCGGCTACGTCGTTGCCGCTGCACCGAAAGGCCTCTCAGGCGGTCGGGTGATTTTCCCGAAGGTTTCGGTCGGTGCAACCCATAATGTCCTCATGGCCGCCGCCCTCGCGAACGGTGAAAGCGTCATCGAAAATGCAGCGCGGGAACCTGAAGTTGGAGATCTGGCGCACTGCCTCGTGAAGATGGGAGCCCAAATTGAAGGAATTGGCACGTCGACCCTTCACGTCCAGGGCCGGAGCGCACTCGAAGGTGCAGCCCATACCGTCCTTCCCGATCGGATCGAAACCGGCACGTTTGCGATGGCGACTGCCGCCGCCGGTGGCGACGTCGAACTTGTCGGAACGCGGCGCGACTTGCTGACAACGGCCCTCGACAGCCTCGCCGCCACGGGCGTCGAAGTCGCCGACACGGCTGACGGACTACGCATCGCGCGGAACGGCGCCGGCATCTCGCCAATCAGTGTCGAAACGCAACCCTTTCCGGGCTTTCCCACCGACCTGCAGGCTCAGTTGATGGCATTGACGACAACGGCGCAAGGTACCAGTGTCATTCGCGAAACGATCTTTGAAAATCGCTTTATGCACGTCCAGGAGCTGGTGAGATTGGGTGCTGACATCGCGCTACACGGCGACACGGCAACGATCAAGGGCGTGAGCGGTCTGCAGGGCGCCCAGGTTATGGCAACCGACCTGCGTGCATCGGTATCACTCGTGATTGCCGGTCTTGTTGCCAACGGCGAAACGACGATCAATCGTGTCTACCATCTTGACCGGGGCTTTGAGCAATTGGAGCAGAAGTTGTCGGCCTGTGGCGCGCAGATCGAGCGCCTATCGTCGGGCTAATTCACGCGGGACCAGGCGTCGGACCATCAATAGGGTCGACGCTGACTGCGGGTTCGTGGCATATCAGCGACGCTCCAAACCTCTCGACTGCCATCCCATTTGCGAAACAACGGGCCATGCAAGACCTCAAACTCATCGCCATGGACGCGGAAGACTTGGCCATCATCTCCGCGCAACTGCAAGACGCCGTGCTGAAAGTTGCGGACATCGCTTATCTGCCGCGCGAGAACCGGTTCGCTGCCCTTGCCAATCGCTTTAACTGGTCGGCGACGCTCGGCGAAACGCGCAATGCCAAAACTTTGACCCGGCACCGCTGCGCGCTCCGGATCGAACGCATTACGTCGGCCCGCCTGCAAGGCATCGATCTTCGGAAGAAGGACGACGTTCTTTCGCTACTGACCGTCCAGTTTGAGCAGTTGACAGAGAATGATCCAGCAGGCCAGATCACCTTGATCTTCGCAGGCGGCGGCGCCATTCAATTTGACGTCGAGTGCATTGAAATCGAACTGCGTGATCTTGGCGGAGCATGGGCGACCGCATCACGGCCCGACCACACCGACGGTGACTCGGCATCCGACTGATCCCGCCGCAATGCCCCGACCAGCATAGGATGAGCGACGATGGCGATCCGAATCAGTACCACCGACACCGGTTTTGATGGTCGATTCAAAGACCTTCTCGCACAAAAGCGCGAGGTCACCGAGGATGTGGATACTGCCGCACGTGAGATCATTGCCGACGTCCGCGCGAACGGCGACGCGGCCCTCCTGCGGTTGACGGAAAAATTTGATCGGGTCGCTCTCTCGCCGGAAACATTGCGTACCTCGGCAGCACAAGTCGACGACGCAATGACACGGTGTGATCCAGACACGCTGGACGCCCTGAGGTTTGCTCACGGTCGAATTGAGCGCCATCATCGGCGTCAAAAGCCGCTGGACGATCGCTACACCGACGAGACCGGGGCTGAGTTGGGCTATCGCTGGACGCCAGTTCAGTCCGCCGGCCTCTATGTGCCCGGTGGCACGGCCAGCTACCCAAGTTCTGTTCTGATGAATGTCGTCCCAGCCAAGACCGCTGGTGTCGGGCGCATTGTTGTCACGGTTCCGGCTCCCGACGGCGATATCAATCCATTGGTCCTCGCTGCACTGCGCATCGCCGGCGTTGACGAAATTTATCAGGTTGGTGGCGCTCAGGCGGTGGCCGCATTGGCGTTCGGCACCGAGACGATCGCACCGGTCGCAAAGATCGTTGGCCCCGGCAATGCCTATGTCGCGGCCGCAAAGCGGCAGGTCTTCGGCACTGTCGGGATCGACTCGATCGCCGGACCATCCGAGGTCCTCGTCAT
>JBPCWB010000824.1:0-2550 GCA_051009955.1 Hyphomicrobiaceae bacterium
CCATCGGCGACGACCCCGGCCGGCCACTGCTCACCATCCAGCGCAACGCCCATGGCGCCTACGACATCTATGCCCACGACAGGTCGGGTGATTTGAGTGCGCAGATGCGGAACACCGCTGTTTCTTATCGCGCCGATGCGGAACACCGCATCAGCGGGTGAGCAACGGACGTTCACGCGATTGCAGCTCGGTTACGAACGGGAGTAGTTTTTTGGCCTCACGCGTGTTTATTGGCCTCACGCCCAGGCTTGCTTTTCTTGCGAAAAGGCACGCGGGCTCCGGCAGGGCGGGCCTAAGGCCCGGCGCGCGTTGCGCGCTTGGGGGCTCCGAGTGTGCCGTCAACCCCCGCGCTCAAGTAGCGAGCGCTTGTCGCGAGCGATAGCGCAAGGGTTATGCCCCGCGCTTCGGATGAAACTCAGATTGCCGGTGGAGATCGGTGGATTGAAAGTCCCCATTCAGGACGACGACAAAGCCGGGTTCGACGGTGATGTTCCGTGCCCGTCCACTGCCTTTGACGAGGCCGGCGCGCTGGTCCGGATCATTTGTTTCGAAAGAGCCGCCCGCTGCCAGTTGGCAGCCGTCCAGGGTGACGGGGCCGAGGATCTGGCTGCCGCTTTCGAGGTGGCAGTCGCCGTACACGGCGCCGCCGCCAAGGTAGCGTCCGTGATCTCCGATCCGGATTTTGGCGCCTGGCCGATTGGCCTTGGCGACAAAGCCACCCTCGCCAAAAATGTTGTGGTGCCCGACAGTGATCGGGCCGGTATCCGCACTGATCGTTGTGTTGGCGTGAAATGTGTTGCCGTCACCGATCGCCAGCAGATCAGGACCGCCGGCCATCAACGTCACGCTCGGATAGAAAGTATTGCCTGATCCGATCTGCACGGTGTGGGAAATGAGCACCGAGAAGGGATCGAAAACCTGGTTGCCGCGCTCAACCAGTTGCGCCACGTCCTCCACCGACAGCAAGCCGGCTGCCTCGCGTGCCCGATTGGCAGACTCCAGGATGTGCATGGCGAGACCTCCGATCGGCGGCATGGCCGCTGGGCGATGTTATCCGTATCGCGTGTCGTGTGCAGCAGCGCTTTCGAACTTTCGGCCACAAAGGGCGCGCTTGGTGGCTGCGCCGGCGGGTCTTTGTTGAGGGACGCCGTCGATCGCGGCGACTTGGCCGAGTGCTTGACGAGGCCCGCCGGAAAACCGGGGCACTCCATCACATCTCAGCCCGACCCCCGGGCACGCTTGCCGGGTCGGCCGTTCCGGGCGGCCTTCTTGCGCAGATGATGCGTGAGAGCCATCGAGATGCAATGCGAAAGCTCTGCCTTGGGAAGACGTTCTCCAACGCGAAACGCGATGGCACGATTTCCGACGAATGACAATTGCTCCGCGTAGAGTTCCTTGAAGGCGTCCACAAGCCCCGTCTGACAATGAAAGAAGATGGCGTACGCGTCGGGGCGATTGCGTAAACCGTCAATGCGTATGGTGCTGCCGCTGCCGGTTGCGAGCGTGAGGAAACTCGGTTGCCCCCAGCGAAGATCCTCGGTAATTGGCCCGACGCCTGCGGTTTCGTGAGCGGTTTGCAGAATCAGTTCGCGCAGTCCCTCAAGCCCGGCCCTGACGTCGGCGGGATGCGCGGCGAATGCGGCTTTGACTTTCCTGTTCATTCACGATCTCAGCATGTCTTCGATCGCTTCCCGTCCGCAGTTCAACTGGCCTTGCGGGCCAGATAGACCGTTTGCGTAGCTGGTTGCGATTGCAACGGATTGTCGAAGACGATCGGCTCGGCCCATGCCTCGGCAAACGCTCCGGCAAGTCTGTCGGTGAATTCCGGATCCGGTTTGTCATTCGACCATAGGCCGAAGATGCCGCCCGGCAGCAGATGTCTGGCCAGTTGCGTGAACCCTGCTGCTTGATAAAAGGCCTGGCTGCGCGCGTCGAGCAGGGCTTCCGGAGTGTGATCGATGTCAAGCAAAATGGCGTGAAATTGCCGGCCGGGCTGATCACGGTCAAAACCATCCACGGACCCGGAGAGGGCGAAAAAATCGCCTTCAACGAGGCGGCACCGTGGATCGCTCGTCAGGCCGGAACTCAAGGGCAAGAGCCCTCGTTCATGCCACGCGATGACGGCCGGCAACAGATCAACAACCAAAAGCGAACCAACCGATTTGTGCTCCAGAACCGTGTGCGCCGTGCAGCCCAACCCCAGTCCGCCGACGACAACATCCAGTTGTGCGCCCTCGAGCGTTCCGAGCCCCAGTCGGGCCAAGGCAATCTCGGAGGTCGTGAACAGGCTGGACATCAGAAACGCGTCGTCCAGCTTGATTTCAAAAACATCGCGACCGACGCGCGGTTCAAAGCGCCGCCGCAAACTGATCGCACCGATCGGCGTCTCCGTGTAGTCCAGCTCTTCGAACTGCCGGCTCATTGCGCGATATCCCGTCTTGCGCAACGCCCGCGCTGGATTAAGGAACAGGTCCGTGATGTAGCGACCTTGCACGTCGCGTGCAGGCCTGTCCACAAACGTCTGTTGCGATCAGTCGGCATGATGCGATG
>JBPCWB010000825.1:0-2540 GCA_051009955.1 Hyphomicrobiaceae bacterium
AAGTCGTCGCGATCAGCCGTAGTCCGGACCGTGCCGGTGATGTGCCTTCTGGCGTCGCTCTCAGGCAATGCGACGTGCTCGATCGTGACGGCCTTGAAAAACTGTTCAAGGAGTTTGCGCCATTCCAAATACTGGTGAACGCCGCGACCGGAGGGACGCGCGCCAGAGGCCCATTCCTCGATATGGACATCGATGGCTACAAGGGGTCATTCGCCAAGCTCTGGGGCTATGCCAATGTCCTGCAACTTGGTACGCCGCATATGAGTCCGGATGGCACGATCGTCCTCGTCAGTGGATCCCCGGCGCGCAAGTCAAAGCCGGGTCAGGTTGCGATCGCGTCCGTTGGCGGAGCTGTGGAGGCGTTGGTCAGGGCCGTCGCTCCCGAGATAGCGCCGCGCCGGTTGAATGTGGTCGCACCCGGTACAATCGATACGCCGATGTCACCGCTGAAGGGCGCGGAGCGCGAAGAGGCCTATCGCAAGCAGACGGCCGACAACCTGATCCCGCGAGCTGGCACCGCGGATGAGGTGGCGCAGGGCATTCTGTTCGTGATCCAGAACGACTTCGTCACTGGAACCACCGTTGATGTCGATGGCGGCTGGCTGCTTTCGTGAGTGCAGTCGTATCTGGCAGTGTCAGCGCGGCGCCGAACCTGATCGGTGGGCAAGCGTCTTGCGTAGGAAGTCGAGCGCGCTGATGACGCTATAGTTGCGCAATCGTGTCTGATCGGAAAACAGGACAAAGGACTGGGCGATCATTTGCCCCTCGATCGAAGCCGCGGCAATGACTGTTCCGGGCTTCGCTGAGTCATCGATCGAGGGCGTGACAGCCGCCAGCCCGATATCCGCCACCATCAACTGGCGAGCCTTTTCTGCCAATGCAAAAGCCCTTTGCTCCGATGACTCGCCATGATCAACGGTCGCTGCGTCGGGATTTGGTATCACGATCCCACCTCGGAACGTCTGCAGTTCCGGGTCAGCGACGGTCATGCGCGATGACAATGTTCCGCCGGTCAGCGTTTCGGTCGCGGCGAGCGTCAAGGATTGCGCGCGGAGCTGCTTCAGAACTGCAACTTCCATTGTCTCGTCGTCCACCCCAAAGATTGCGTCGGTCAGAAGCGGTCGAATGTGAGCCTCCTCCTCATCGAGAATAGCGACGGTCGCCGCCTCGTCGCTTGATTTCGCCGTGATGCGAACTTTGATGCCCTCGATGCCGCTGGCCTGAAAGGCCAGGGTTGCACGCCCGCTCTCGTCGAGTGCTGAGATCCGATCACTCAGCATTTCTGCGAGACCAGACTCGCTAATGCCCCAGCAACGCAGAACGCGTGAATGTATGATTCGGGTCTCACCAGAACGCGCCCGCAAATCGGGCAAGATCGTCCCTTCCATCATCATGCGCATTTCGCTCGGGACGCCGGGGACTGCATAGATCACTTTTCCGTCGATCGGGCAGACAAGTCCCGGCGCCGTGCCGGGCATTTGCGCGATTGGACTGGCTCCGACCGGGACATCGGCTTGGCGCAGATTGTTGGCTGACATTGTGCGGCCGCGCGCTTCGAACCGTCTCCGGATCTCTGCTGCAATCGCGTCATCGCGGGCCATGCCTTTACCCATGATGTGGGCAATGACGTCCCTTGTGATGTCATCCTGGGTTGGACCAAGGCCGCCGCAGCAGATGACGGCATCGGAGCGCTCCAGTGCCTCGCGGATGCAGGTCTCCATGCGCTGGAAATTGTCGCCAACTTTGACCTGGAAATGCGAGTCGATACCGCTGAGAGCAAGCTGCTCGCCGATCCAGGACGAGTTTGTGTCATTGATAATCCCCAGCAGCAATTCGGTGCCGATTGCGACGACTTCACAGCGCACGTCTATGATCTCCATTGGGTTGATAAGTCTGGTTGATGTACAATTCGTCCGCGTCGAGTAACCATGGACGTTGTCCAAATCGCAAGCGAATTCCCTGGATCGTCATCGGATCCGTTCTGCGAACGGACGCAGGGAAAGTGCACGTTACTTTCGCCACCAGGCGAGGCGTGATGTAAATGTCGTCGCGCGCACAACGACGACCTGTCATGTAGTTGAATTTCGAACCGAGAGAGGAATACTGCTTCGACGGCTCAGTAGCACTGGAATCAATAAGTATGCAGATGAGGAATGCTATGAAAATTGCTTTTGCCGGAGCGTTCTCCATCCAGTTGGCCGCACCCGTCGAAGCCCGTCTCTCCCTTCCCTGCGAGATAATCGAGGGTGATGAGGACGGCATCGTGTCTCGCCTCGGCGATGTCGATGTGCTGGTGTCGATGGGCTATTCGCAAGCCATGGCAGATGCCGCGCCAAATCTGAAGCTGGTTCAGGTTCCCGGCGCCGGTCTCGACCGCGTCGATCGCGACGCACTGCGGCCGGAAACGAACCTCGCCAATGTCTACGGTCATGAAGTCGGGATTGCGGAATATGTCATTGGAACAATGATTGCGCTGACCCGATCGTTTGCCAGTCTCGACAGCAACCTGCGCCGTGGCATATGGGAGAGCCACTGGGCTG
>JBPCWB010000826.1:0-4498 GCA_051009955.1 Hyphomicrobiaceae bacterium
GGGCAGACAGGCGGAAGCCATCACCGCCCTGGCGTTGACTTCAGTCCCAGTAAAGACCTTGACGCGACCCGTGTGCACGTTTGTCGCGGAAATGTAGAGCTTGATGCAGTCGCAGGCTTGTACTCGATCGAAGTCGATTTCGCGTTGCAGCAAATCCTCCAGCGGATTGATGTTGAGCGGGTTGAACTGGTACGGCGAGACGACACGCGACATCATTTCAAATGCCGCCAATGCGGGGTTGGAATCGAGGCTCCAATTTTGCAGGAGCACGTCGACGGCCGTCCTTTGAATGGGGCTTGCGGCAGCCTCCTTACTGATCGTCTTCCAAAACTCCTTGAGGCGCGCCCGGGCCATTTCAGGGCCGCCGCGCATCAATCCTTCGGCAACAACGATGGCGTTGGCGGCGCCCGCGCTGGTGCCGGAAATCGCCTCGATTGCGAACCGTCGATCCGAGAGCAGCTGGTCAAGAACGCCCCAGGTGAATGCGCCATGAGAACCGCCGCCCTGCAGCGCGACATTAATTCGTTTGACGCTGGGGTCATCCGGCCAGTGCCAGTGCTCGTCGTGTTCGGCAAGATGATTAAGGTGGCTATCTGCCATCACTGTGCCGTCCAACCGCCGTCGATCGAATAGTTCGAACCTGTGATCGAGGCTGCATCGTCGCTGGCAAGAAACGCAGCAAGGGCGCCGACCTGCTCGACCGTCGCAAACCGGCCGCTCGGTTGCTTGGCGAGGATCCAGGCTTTGGCATCCTCCAAGCTAAGGCCTTGGGCCGCCGCGACATCGGGAATCTGTGCTTCGACGAGTGGAGTTGCGACAAACCCAGGCGAAATGGCATTGCAAGTAACGCCGGTTAAAGCCAGTTCCAGTGCGGCGACTTTGGTCAGGCCGGCCAGCCCGTGTTTGGCTGCGACATAGGCCGCTTTGTTGGGTGATGCGCGCAGGGAATGGGCGGAACAGACGTTGATGATACGTCCCCAATTTCGGGCTTTCATGCCGGGAATGACGGCCTGCATGGTGTGAAACGACGACGACAGATTGATCGCAAGTATCGCATTCCATTTGTCGGCAGGAAACTCCTCGATCGGAGCGACGTGTTGAATTCCGGCATTGTTGATCAGGATGTCAACCTGGCCGAAGTCCTGCTCGGCCGTGCGGACCATGCCGGTGATCTGCTCGGGGTCAAGCATGTTGGCTGGACTGAACGCGACGTTCGTTCCAAGCGCTTTGACAGCCTCGATGGGCGCGCGATTATCGGCCTCCGTTCCGAGGCCGTTCATGACAACGTGCGCTCCGGCCTCGGCCAAGGCCGATGCGATGCCAAGGCCAATGCCGGAGGTTGATCCGGTGACGATTGCGACTTTGCCTGCAAGCGACATTCGGTGCCCTTTCTCAATTGCACATGGGTTGCGGTGTCAGGGCCGATAACCTGTGAGCTTTGCAAACGTCACGCGGCGTGGCGGTCCGGCTCCCGCGGGGATGTTCTCGACGGCCAGATAGTCGATGCTCTCGAAGTGATCGGCGATTCCGAGCGGGATATCGCCAATGGTAATCAGCAGCACCGGATCTTTTGATTTGCCTCGGTAAGGCCGCGTCAATTGGAAATGGTCGCGCGGTCGACCAGGTGGCGACCAGACTTGGATGGGTGTTTTGTCCTGCCGGAGATAATAGAGTAGTTCGGCGGTAATCGCGCGTTCTAGCGTTAGGACGCTGCCGAAAGGCGTTTTTGCCTTGCGGGCGGATTCGATCTGGCTCTGGGCGGCGCGCGCCATTGATTTCCAGCCCATTGTACGAGAGAACGGATCTTCACCGTTTGGCAGCCGGAAACTTCCAGCTGTTGCCACCAGCACCGCCAGTATCACAGCAGTACCGACATGAATTGCCATAGATGTTCGCAGCCAAACCCAGGAGGCCTCCCGGATCATCGTTGCGGTTACCAGGACGGTCGCGGAGACATAGCTTGGCGCGGCCCAATTGGCATGCGCGCGTGAGACGAAGGCCTGAAACGTCACAAAAACGATAATCGGGACGGCAAAGGCCAGCAGCAGCCTGTCGTTGCTTTCGATCTTGCCGTCATAGGCTCGCTTGGCAATGATCAGCAGAGCGGCAAACAATATCGGGCCGAAAACGCCGAATTGTGAACCAAAGAACTCCAGCGCTTTGTTCGGGCGGAACAGTGTCCCGTGCCATTTTGCATTATCTGCGGTGTGAGCAAAAGTGGCGAAGCTGTTTTCGTAGTTCCAGATCAGGTTGGGTGTGATGAGCGCCAGCGCCAACGCAACGGCGAGCCACCACTTGGCAGAGCGCAACAGATGGCGGTGCTGTCGCGACGTGATCATGTAGGCCAAAGCGCACATCACAAAATACGCCATCGCATATTTGGAGTTCAGCCCGAGACCCAGCGTGATGCCGAGCGCCAATGTCGGCCACCAACCATGCCGCTGCTCAACCAAGAAAACAAATGCAGTCAATGCCAGTGCCCAAAACATCAACAGCGGAACGTCGGTCGAAATAATACCGGCTGACAATGAAACACCGGGCAGCGTCGCGAATACGAGTCCGCTCCAGAATCCGGTCTGCGCATTGTAGAGCCGCCAACCGATGACAAATACCGCGGATGCCGTCGCCATGTGGATGAACGGTGAGGGCAGCCGTACGCAGAATTCGTCCATGCCGCAGCTGCCGGTCGAAAGGGCGATCAGCCAGGCAATCATCGGCGGCTTGGAGTAATACCCAAAGGCCGGTTTGGTGCTCCACGACCAATATTGTGCCTCGTCGAAGAACAGGTCCGTACCGTTGAAGTACAGCGCAATCAGGCGAAACACCGTCACAGCGGACAAGAGAACGAGGAACCGCTTCGCCCACGTATCGACTTCGGTTTCGCTTTGGTTCTCAAACGCCAAGAAATTCATTATGCTCACTGCTGGGTGCGACCTGCGGGTTGGAGCGTCCAACCGGCGCCTATCTGCGCTGATTTACCCGCTTGTTGTTCGCACGCAAACCCCGGCAAGTGCCAGTCCACGCGGCATCTTGTTCCGGCTATTCTACCGATTGCCCACAAAATAGCGATATCATGCGCATTTCCGTCGTCCTTCCGGCCATGAACGAGGCCGGCAATATCGCCCGACTGGTGGCCGAAACTTATGCCGTCCTCCCCAAAGACTTGCTGGCCGAGGTTATTGTCGTCGACGATGGCAGCGACGACTCAACGCCAGACGAAGTCAAAGCTTTGATTGCGGAGGATAAATACTCGCATTTGCGATATTTGCGCCATGCGGCGCGCTGTGGTCAGAGTGTGGCACTGCGCAGTGGCATTCTGGCCGCACGCAGTCCTGTCATTGCGCAAATGGATGGTGACGGGCAGAACGATCCGCGCGATATCCCCAAGTTGTTGGAAAAGCTCGCCGAGCCGCACACGGCTGGCCCGGCGCTGGTCGGTGGCGTGCGGACGCAGAGGAAGGCTGAAGGTTCGAAGCGAATTGCCTCGACAGCGGCCAATTGGATCAGGAATGCTGTTTTGCGTGACAATTGTCCGGACACAGGTTGCGGCATCAAAGTCTACTGGCGCGACGCGTTCCTGCTGTTGCCGTTCTTCACCAGCGTTCACCGCTATCTGCCGGCGCTGTTCTTGACCTACGGCTATGAGGTCGCCTACGTGCCTGTGCATGATCGTGTCCGGCAAGCGGGCCGGTCGAAGTACTCGAACCTGGTGCGTGCATTGGTCGGGCTCTATGATCTGTTTGGTGTGAGCTGGCTTCGGCGCCGGCAGCGGCATCCGGTTATCGCCGAGGATCTCGGCGGCCAACATCGGGCCGCGCGCTCGGGCGAGCGCAGGGAGTAGGGGCCGGCATTGCGAATTGTCGACCTTGGCACTGACAGGAATTCCGTTGGCCGCGTGACCGAAGGATTGGCATGGACGCAGTACTGACAAAGCTGATGGTTTGGTGGAGTAGTGCGTCGACCACTGAAATGGTCTGGCTGGCGATTGGCTTTTCCGCGCAGCTGATGTTTTCCATGCGCTTTATTGTACAGTGGATCGCCAGCGAGCGCGCGCGCCAGTCGATCGTGCCCGAGATGTTCTGGTACTTCAGTTTTGCCGGTGGTGCGATGCTGTTTGCCTATGCGCTGTATCGCGTTGACCCGGTGTTTATCCTTGGCCAGGGCACGGGCCTTTTGATTTCCGCCCGCAACATTCATTTCATTTGGCGCGGAAAGCGCGAAGCGCGTGACGCCGAGCGTTCACAAAAAATTGCTGCGGAGTGACGACCTCCTGCCGCCTGCACACGTTAGTGGAAGGTGGCATTCGGCCTTGGGGTCGGATGCGGCGAGAGCAACCTGCTTGATGTCGGAACCGGTTGGATCCGATATGAAGCAGAAAGTTGCTCGCGTCTCTTAAGGCGATCATCGCTGTGGCTTTTGTTTTCACCCCCATCGCAGTTCCCCCACCAAACAAAACGACCCCAGTTCGGATCGTTTTGTTTTTTCCCACGGGAAAACT
>JBPCWB010000827.1:0-5411 GCA_051009955.1 Hyphomicrobiaceae bacterium
GTCTTGGCGTCGACGTCTGGATTGACCCGGATTGCGATGTTGGCCGTGCCGCCGAGTTCCGTCGCGACGTCGCTCAAAGCCTCCAGTTCGGCCTGACTTTCGACATTGAATCCATAGATATTCTCATAAATAGCACAAGCCATCTCGCTTCGCGTTTTACCGACACCGGCGAAAATGATCTTGCTTGCTGGCACGCCGACAGCCCGTGCGCGCCTGAGTTCGCCCTCGGAGACTACGTCCATGCCGGCGCCGAACGACGCCATTGTTGCCAGCACGGCCTGGTTCGAGTTCGCTTTGACGGCATAGCAGATCAAATGATCAAGGTCGCCGAAGGCTTGCGCGAGCACTTCATAGTGTCGACGCAGGGTTGCCGTCGCATAGCAATAGAACGGCGTGCCGATTTCATCGGCAACCTCAGCCAACGCAACTTGCTCAGCAAGCAGCGTACCGTTCTGGTACTGGAAGTGATGCATAGATCCTCAGAGGTCTTCGCTTGAACTGGCGCACCGCCGAACCGGGCTGGGGCATCTCAAACAACGCCCGACCGCGACATGCAGTGTTCAGTCGAGACTGTCAACGGAAGCGACAGGGCCCGGCCATTTTTGTTTGAGTGGAAGGCGCGAAAACTGGCGTCAGCGCAGCAGTCCGTCCAAAATGAAGCCTTGGTGGGCCTTCGGAGCGGCGCCCTGCGGTTTGCCTTGGCCGGACGAGGCCGTGGCGGTGTTCTTCTGTGTTTCGGCCGTCTTTGGATATTCAAGTGAGCCACGCACACCACAGCCGGCAACGGCCGTCGCAAAGGCGACGGCGAGCCAAATCGTGCAGATCCGTACACAAGCGTTCATAAAATCTGCCTTTGCAGTGCAGCTCAGCAGGGCACGCGCCAGTCTGGAGACACGTGCTCCTGGCGCTATCTAGACGCTGGCCACCTGTTTCTCCAAGCGTTTCATCCAGTTTCGCGCCATTTTGCGCACATTCTGTGGCGCAGTTCCCCCATAGCTGGTGCGGCTGGCAACTGACTTCTCGACACTCAACACGGCATAGACGGCTTTGGTGATCCGTGGCTCAATGGCCTGCAACTCATCGAGAGCGAGTTCTTCGAGCTGCCGCTCGGAGGCTTCTGCCAGGGCGACAATGCGGCCTGTGACATGATGGGCATCGCGAAACGGCAGAGCCAAAGCGCGGACAAGCCAGTCGGCAAGATCCGTGGCCGTCGCATAGCCACTGCCGGCCGCAGCCGCCATGGCGTCCGGGTCCGGCTCCATATCACTGACAATCCCCTCCATTGCGGCGAGCGCCAGCGCAAAATTGTCGAGGGCATCGAACGTGACTTCCTTGTCTTCCTGCATATCCTTTGAATAGGCCAGAGGCAGGCCTTTCATGACCATGGTCAGGCTATGCAGGGCGCCGGCGATCCGACCGACCTTCGCCCGAACAAGCTCGGCAGCATCCGGGTTGCGCTTTTGAGGCATGATCGAAGACCCCGTGCTCCAGGCATCCGACAGCCGGATAAAGCCAAACTGCGGTGTGCTCCATATGACGATTTCTTCAGCAAAGCGCGACAGATGTGTCGCGCCGATGGTCGCTGCCGCCAGCGCCTCCAGAACGAAATCCCGATCGGACACGCTATCCAGCGAATTCGCAGTTGGTTGGTCGAACCCCAATTCCGCCGCCGTCGCTTTGCGGTCGATGGGAAACGATGTGCCGGCCAGCGCCGCGGCACCGAGCGGGCATTGGTTCAACCGCTTGCGGCAGTCCATCAATCGTCCCCGGTCCCGCGAGAACATTTCGACATAGGCCAGCAGATGATGGCCGAACGTCACCGGTTGCGCCGGCTGCAGGTGCGTGAACCCCGGCATGACGGTGTCGGCGTGCTTTTCCGCCTTGTGCGACAGGCTGAATTGGATCCGCGCGAGGAGTTGATCAAGGGCATCCAGCCTCTCACGGATATACAGCCGGAAATCGGTGGCTACCTGATCATTCCGCGACCGCGCCGTGTGAAGGCGCCCGGCCGCTGGACCGATCAGTTCCCGCAACCGATTTTCGATGTTCATATGAACGTCTTCAAGGGATCGTTGCCACTCGAAGCTGCCGGCTTTGATTTCAGCGCTGATATCAGCCAAACCTGCCTTGATCTGTCGAAAATCGGATTTCGCAAGAATCCCCGTATCAGCCAGCATGCGGGCGTGTGCCAGCGAACCGCGAATATCCTGCTCGGCGAGGCGCTGATCGTAGGCCACGGAGGCATTGATCTCCTCCATGATTTGCGCAGGTGAAACGGCGAACCGCCCTCCCCACATAAGATTAGCCTTTTTTCCGGTCATGACTTGAGCATCCCGATGAGCTGGTATTCGACTTGCAATTCACTACTTACTGCCCATCATGCGCGATATCCACAAACGAGCAGGCATTGACATGAGCGCCGATCGGAAGACGTCCTGGACGACCTACGCTGTTGCGGCACTTGCCTCCGCAGTAATCGGATTCGGTGCCATTTACGTTCTGCTAGGTGATGGCAGCAATGGCCAGAACACCAGCGAAGTGTCGCAAGAGAAGACTGCGACGGCGGCACCAAAGACGAGCGCGGCGCCCACTGACGGAAATCTGAGCGTCGGCGCGATGACGACGTTTGTCTTCAAAGACGAGCCGATGGACCTGCCGGAAGCGACCTTTAACAATGCCGACGGCCAGGCGATCTCGCTCAAGAGTTTTGCTGGCAAGGTTGTTCTGCTGAACCTTTGGGCAACGTGGTGCGCACCGTGCCGCAAGGAAATGCCGCATCTCGATCGCCTTCAAGCCGAACTCGGTAGCGACAAGTTCGAGGTTGTCGCCGTCAGTATTGATCGTGGCAGCCCGGAAAAATCCCGCAAATTCCTTGATGAAATCAAGGTCAAAGCGCTGAAGCTCTATCATGATCCATCGGCTCAACTGGGCTTCACGCTCAAGACGATCGGCATGCCATCGACCCTGCTGCTCGATGCCAAAGGCCGTGAGGTCGGCCGTTTGGTCGGGCCCGCCGAATGGGACCATGCCGACGCCAAGCGATTGATCAATGCCCAGCTCGAGAAACTGACCAACTAAGCCAATTCCCGACACTTCCAACCGCCCGCACGGCATCTGGCGGCATTGACTTGCCCGTTTCGGCGCGCAACAACGCCAAACAATTGCAACCGCGAGCGACAAGAGTTACGGGACATGGCCAACGATAATCTGCAAGCAACAATCGAAGCAGCCTGGGAGGCGCGCGACACGATTTCTCCAGCAACCACCGGTGAGACTCGCGACGCCATTGAAACCGCGCTCGACCAATTGGACTCTGGCGCTATGCGCGTGGCCGAGAAGCAGTCCGGCGAATGGATTGTAAACCAGTGGCTGAAAAAAGCTGTTCTACTGTCGTTTCGCTTATCGGACATGGACACCGTGGCCTATGCGCCGAATGCCGGCAACCGAATTCAGGCCTGGGACAAAGTCCCGCTCAAATTCGACACCTGGACGACCAGCCAATTCCAGGCGGCCGGATTCCGGGCCGTGCCCGGCGCCATCGTGCGCCGATCAGCCTACATCGCGTCCGGCGTGGTCCTGATGCCGTCGTTCGTCAATCTCGGAGCTTATGTTGATAGCGGCACCATGGTCGACACCTGGGCGACTGTCGGCAGCTGTGCGCAAATTGGCAAGGACTGCCACATCTCAGGCGGCGCGGGCATTGGCGGCGTTCTGGAGCCTTTGCAGGCCAACCCGGTAATCATCGAAGACAATTGTTTCGTTGGCGCGCGCTCCGAGGTCGCCGAAGGTGTTATCGTCGGTGAAGGCAGTGTCTTGTCGATGGGCGTTTACCTTGGTGCTTCGACAAAGATTGTCGATCGCGCAACCGGCGAGGTTCACATGGGCAAGGTGCCGCCCTATTCGGTCGTTGTGCCCGGAGCCATGCCGAGCGGATCAGGACCGAGCCTCTACTGTGCCGTGATCGTCAAAACCGTTGATGCGCAAACACGATCGAAAACCAGCATCAATGAACTGCTAAGAGACTGATTTGGCGCTTGACCAACAATTCCCGGAGCGAAGGGCTTGCTGAAACTCTACTATGCCTCAGGAACCTGCGCACTTGCCTCACACATTGCGCTCGAGGAAGCCAGCGCCGATTATGAGGCCGTCAGGATGAATTTCGCGACCGAGGATCAGCTCAAACCCGACTATCTCGCGATCAATCCAAAAGGCCGGGTGCCATCGCTGGTCACGGACGATGGCGTGCTGACGGAAACACCAGCTATCCTGGCCTACGTCGCACAACGGTTCCCCGAAGCGAACATGGCGCCGATCAATGAGCCTTTCGCCTTCGGGCGGGCGCAGGAATTCAACAGCTACCTGTGTGCGACCGTCCATGTCGCGCACGCACATCGCTCGCGAGGCAAAAGATGGGCCGACGATCCGGCGGCCATTGCGGAGATGACCCGCAAAGTGCCTGAGACCGTCTTCAAGGCCTTTCAACTCATCGAAAGTGACTTTCTGAAGGGGCCATGGGTGATGGGGGACGCCTACACAATCTGCGATGCCTACCTCTACACGGTGGCGCGCTGGCTTGAGTCTGACGGGATCGAGCCCGAGGCGCAGCTGCCGCGCGTCGCCGAGCACCGCGCCCGAATGGCCGAGCGACCGGTTGTGAAGTCGGTGCTCGCCGATCATTTCGATTGACAAGACCGGTCGCCACGCGGCCGCCAAGCCGCTCGCCATGACAAACGTGATTGCGACCCAGGTCAGTTGCAGACTAGTCTGACACTGATCCCAAAGTGGGTGGTGGGTTCTGCGTGGAGTGGATCAATGCGGTCAGGACTGGTGGTCATCGCGCTCGTGTCGATGGTCTGGTGCCATGCAGCCTCGGCGTGTGGCCCGCAAGTGCGGATAACCTATGCGGAATCATCGCCGGATTACTTTCGCGTCGAATTTATCAATGGTCCCAACTTCGAACTTCGCGAGGTTCGACTCGACTTGTCAGGATCGGTTGGCAGGGCCCATATCGACACGGCTTACGGGGCCGCACCGTCCGCTAATGCGGACGGGGTCCAACTGGTCAAAGTGGAAGACGTCGTCGAACGCGGCCGGACGGCGACACTGACGTTCAAAAATTTTTTCGCCGGACGCAACTTTCGATATTTGGTTGATTTGGACGATGAATCTCCGGCTGGTGGCGGCGATTTCGATCATCTGACGGCCAGTGAGATATCTGGCGCAACCGCAGTCGCGCGTTTGGTTCACAGCGACGGCCGCATCGACGTGATCAGCGGCCAGTTCGACAAGGACAGCGTTGCCGTGCTTGCCCCCAAGGCTTGTGTCTAGTCACATTTCGCGCGGCTTGAGGCGAATTCACCGGCGTTGAAAAATGTCCTGGCGGCGCTTGACGGTTTGACCTCACCGGCGCA
>JBPCWB010000828.1:0-4292 GCA_051009955.1 Hyphomicrobiaceae bacterium
GGACTGTGCGCTGCGGTTGTTGCCTTGAGTACTGCCAGGTTCTGGACGCGACTGGCGTACCAGCGCCCTACATAGCTCAGTACCATCATGGCCAACAGAGCCGCGACGGCGAACCAGGCGACGCTCGCTTGACCGTTAGGGACAACGATAAAGGCCGCCAGAACAGGCCCCAACGCACCGCCACCTTGCCCGCCCAACTGAAAGATGGCTTGCGCGAAGCCTTGTCGACCACCGGAAGCCATGCGCGCCACGCGCGTTGCCTCAGGATGAAAGATCGATGAACCCGTTCCGATCAGTGCAGCTCCGACCAACAGCATCACGTAGTCGGCGGCCAGTCCCAGCACGACCAATCCGACCAAAGTGAACGCCATGCCGGCCACTAACGAAAATGGTTGGGGCCTCTTATCCGTGTAGAAGCCGACGGCGGGTTGGAGGAGCGAAGCCGTGAGCTGGAACACCAAAGTGATGATTCCGATCTGGGCAAAGCTCAAACCGTGGACGTCCTTGATGATCGGATAAATTGCCGGCACTAGGCTTTGCATCAGATCGTTCAGAAGGTGACCAAGGCTCAGCGCGACGAGAACCGGCATGGCCGTACCAACGGCACGATCGGATTTGGCTTGTGCGTCATCGATTGTCTTTTGCATGAAAATCCACAACGGCTAGCGCCGTGCAATGGTCGGGCTGATTGGCAGATCATACGCCTTGAGACCGCCTGCCCGATAGCGGAATGGGGCGCGATGTCACGCTCGGCGTGATGGAGAAGAAGGTCGACAAGCTCGATCGCGATGTTTCGGATTGCAAGGGAGACGTTGCAGGGTCGGCCGCCAGAATAGGTCGACGCTTACTTTTCCCGCCTTCTCGGATGATCGCTCACGATCTTGAGGTTCCACGCGGCGTACACCCGCGCATTGTCCGAAAACAAACCAGGGAACTTTTGCACGGCAGCTTCTAAGCTCCAGTCGAGGAGATTGAGATGCGAGAGTTGTAACAAGCCACTCTGCAGCTGCTCGGGCGTCGCGGCCGTTGCAGTCACGACCCGTTCGATGGATTTGATCGTTCCATATTCGGCGCGCATCTGTATGAAACGCGTCGGATGGTAGCTGCTGGCTTTGGCGCACCGGACACCATGGTCGACAAGAGCTTCCAGGTCATTGAGACAATCGTTACGAGCCACGGATGTTCCTTTGCGGCGGCGTGTCAGTGCAATCCAACACCTTTTGAGCGCAAGTCTCGCACGAACTCACCTGGAAGCTGCTGCGGCTCTTGCTCAATTCGTCTCCGCCTGGCTTCAGACAACGTTTCCCGCCGGTGAAGCAAGACATACACGGCACCGAGAATGAGGGGGATGATCTGACCGAACCACGACAGGAAAAGGGTCAGCGAAACGATCGCAATCGGATTGCTGGTTCTCAGGCTAACGAGAGTTCCAGCCAATACGAAATGAACCAACGAGGCGCAGCTGAGGGCGGACCAGGTTGGACTTATAAGCAAGAAGGCCGCGAACGTGATGCAGAACAGGATCAACAAGGTCGAGACAACAAAGACTGACCAGAAATCGGCGACATAACAGGTTGCCAGCATGAGTGCGAAGCTTGCCAGCACGTAATCTCTGTGACTCATCCTCACCCGACCCATGGCCCGGATGTCCCGTTCGGTTCCGTTTCGCCTATGACGCCATGCTGGCACTTACCAGGCGCAGCTTAAATGCACCGGCGTTCTCATTGAGGGCGGCATCGAGTGCCGCGCCGAATGCACCAAGGGCTGCCACTGGAATGTAGCTTTCGGCCCGCGGCGACACCTCCGCCGTATAGGAGCGCCCGGCATCCGCCTGAATATTCACGGCGAACTTGCCTGGATGGGCCGGCGCGTACACTGCAAGTGTGGTCGGACCGGCAGCAATTGCGATTGTGATACTGTCGTCGGCGGCAATGTCGGCGACCTTCTTGCCATTGACTTCGACCGTCACCGGCCTGGCGTCGTACAGGCGTTCGCCGGTGCGCTTGATCGTCAGTTTGGCACTGTTGGCCGGCAGCGCTCCGCTGACCAAGCTCGTGCCCGGAGTGAGTTTGCCTGCGCAGGCCGAGACAGTTAGGCCGAGAATGACCAAGAGGCTGAATCGTCGTTTCGACATTACATCACCCTTGTTTCGGGCCCTTGTTGGCCGTCCCTCACGTAATGCACATCGCGATCCGGATGGACTTGTGCCTTGAGGTCTTCGATCATCGCCACGGCGCCGCCAAACGGGGCGATGACGTCGACCACCCATACCTGTGTCGTCGCCTCAGTTGGTTGCGGAGGATGGGCTTCTGCGGTGCCAATCGAGGTGGCGCCATTCGCCGGCGCATTGGAACGGTGGCCAATCCAATCCTGTGGCCGCAGTTTGGCATTGCCTCGCGCAAGTTTCGCGGCGACTTCCTCGGTCGCATGCGCCCACAACAGGACACCGATCGGCCGATCATTGGTATGAAACAGGCGGAACTGGCGCAGTAGGATCGGGGTCATTGCGAACCATTCGAGGTCTCGGATGGAGAACCCCTGGTGCGCTTGTGATTGCGACATCAACCAAACAATCTCACCAAATACCTCGCTGGTTTTCTTAGTGGTACCGGTCAACGTCGGCGTGCGCTCAACGGCCGCTTCGTACTCGATGCCGTTCCGTGCGGCGGGCGCCTCACTTGTGTCACTGGTTGCCAGAGTCGACGCTGCGTCTTCCTTCCGCGCCTGGAGGCCGGATGTTCTGCCAACACTCTCCTCGTTCAGCTTCGACATGACCCGGGCCCTTTCTTCACGGCAAGCGCGCCGAGTGCCTGTACCGGTTGCCGCAAGCAGCGGATCGATCATCACGCGGCGGTCACACCGCACCGGCGAGGTCCTTGTCTCAAGCTGGAACTGATCGTTTGTTCGCGTTTGGGCTGACCTCGCCATGCACGCACTCCTCTGCCTACTGATATCGGCGGAGCATCGGTTGTTCAATTAACCCAAAGGCAGATGATTGAATCCGCCCATCAGCAAGCGAACTCGTCGCTTGCGAACCGCCACTCTCAACTACAGGTCTCAGCGTACGCGCAGACAAGGCGCTCCAGCTCAAGAGTTTCCGGCACGCATCGCCGGCACCGGCGACGGGGCCAGCGAGTCCCAGCACCTAACGAACGTTGCATCATGCAGCCGTGCGGATGTCCTCAGGAGAACCTGACCCGGAGCGCCGACGGTTCAACTTGCCACCCAATCAGGCCATCAGCCCGATAACGGTCTACTTCGATTGCTTTTCTGGGATATGAGCCACGATGCGAAGCGGCCCGCCAGAACCTCCCGCAATTTTCATGGGCAGCGCGATAATTGTGCTGCCCTTCGGCGGCAGCGCGCTCATGTCCCCGACATTTTCGAATGCCGGGATGTTGTTCGTCATCAGCTTCACGTGCGACGCAAAGGTCTTCGACTGCCCGCGATCAATCGACGGCGTATCAATCCCAACGGCAGCGATGCGCCGGTCCACGAGGAAGGCGGCCGCCCGCGGACTGAGTCCTGGGAAGTGCAACTTCGCAACCGCCTCGGCGCCGCGCTCGGCCGTTCCCATGTAGGCTTGCGGGTCCGAATACAGTTTGGCGCGTCCTGTGTTCAACAACACAATCGCGCCTGCGGGAATTCGCCCATGTTTGGCTTCGAAGGCTTTAAGATCGTTGGCGCTGACGAGGTAGTCCACGTTCTCGGCCGATTGCCGGGAGACATCAATCACAAAGCCTGGACCGATTAACTGGCTGATCGGTACTTTGTCGGCGGTCCGACGCCCGTCTGCGAAATGGATGGGAGAATCCATGTGCGTACCGCCATGCTCAGCCGCGGAAAAATTGTAGGCCGAATAAAACCAGCCACCAGGCGTGCGGCCATAAAATACCTTTGTCTTTTTGAATGCCTCCGCCGTTGGCCAGTAGATCGATTTCTCACTGAAAGCATGAGTCAGATCGACCCAGCTTCCTTTCGATATGTCCTGGGCGAAAGCCGAAGACATGGCGCAGGCGAAAGTCATCGTTAGAGCGAACCATCTTGAAACCATTGCACCTCTCCTTTGCTAAAGCGGGACAGACTATCGCGACCGGGCGCATTTGACTGCTCCCAATCGCAACCAGTCGGCAGGGAACCAGATGCGGGATTGCGGCTTCGCAAGACCGGGTCCGCAGACTCCGTCGCCCGGTTACCGCAGGCATTTGTGCAGATCTTGTCTTTCACGCGAGCTTAATTCATTAACCTTATGATTTTTCTGTTTCTTTTCGTCGAATCCATCAATCTGCTGC
>JBPCWB010000829.1:0-3992 GCA_051009955.1 Hyphomicrobiaceae bacterium
CCCGAAGGGGCCCGCCAGACTCGAGCCCATTTCGACCACGGTGATGCCGTCGAGCGGTCGGATGGTCATGGTGCTCTCCTCACGATCTGCGTTTGTGGGTGGGCGCCGCGAGACGACCCAAAACCGGACCTGGTTGGCTGGCATGTGATCACATCGACGGCGGCAGTGGAAGCGCGCCGGTGTAAATATCTGCGGCCCCCTCGTTGCAATACTCACTGCGCGAGGCTGATCAAGATGACGCCCGGCACGACCAAGCCGATGGTTGCAAATGTCCGCCACGTGAATTGCTCACGGCGAAAAATCAGCAAGCCAAGCAGCATCGCGAATACAGGTGAACTCGACACGATGGGTGTCACGGCGATCACCTGACCCAAATGTAGCGCCACATTCAGGGCGAGGATGGCGGCACAATTGAGCGTTCCAGATAACATGAACCAACCACTGCCAACCGTGTGAAAGATGGATGATCGGCCTTGCGTGACGTAGCGCAGCGAGAGCATGACGGCACCGACGGTCGCGGCAACGAGGCTCGCGAAGAAGGCGCTGGGGACGTCGTCGAATCCGACCTTGGTCATGGAATGTGCGATGGCACGGCAGAGCTCGGCGCCAACGGGCAGGGAGATGGCCCAAACCGGCCAGTTGATCCGGCTGGACCGGCTGCGCGTCGATGCAACCAGAATGCCCAGCATGACCGACACTGTGCCGATCGCGATGGGCCACGTCATGTGTTCGCCGACGATGAGATAGGCAAATATGGCTGTGAAAATCGGACCACTGGCGCCTAAGCCGGCGTTTAATGTGGGCCCAAGCGTGCGAATGCCGTGCGTCCAGAGCGAAACCGAAATCGTCGGGCGCAATAATCCGGAGAGCGCAAACAGCAGCGTCGCCGTCGTTAGCCACCATTCCGCTGCGACGACAAATGGCGTGATCAGCCAAAAGATCGCGGCGGTGGTCAAGACAATGATTAGACTTGCGGCCTGTTCGTTTTCACCATTGAGCCCGAGACTCTGAAAGTGGGCCGATAGAGCAAACAAGAAAGCGGCGAAAACGGCCAGCAAGCTTGGGATGTAAGGGGCCATTCCGTCAGCCAACCGGCGTGTTGCGCGGCATTCGGCTCTGTATTCTGCCGCAAGGGGCGCATAGTCGTGAGTTGAGCACAGTTGGTTCCTTCGCGACTTTGAAGCCCACGACACCTCCAATATTCGCGATAATTCACGAAACACGGGTGCAACGCCGGACGAAGCGGAGTTTTCGCCAACGGGATTGTCATATTGTTCTTGCGAACGGTGAGAGGCGGAATGCCCACGTCGACAGGATAACCGATGTCGACAGATCGCGGCCATACCTGCGGCCAGAATGCCGCCGCTGTCTTGGTGGGACGGACGTCATGCGCAACGCGATCAGTCATTTAATAATCAGCTAGTCGGATACGCTCAGCCAATTTGAAGACTAAAGTCTCAGATGCCGTTCGTGGCGTGTCGCGTTCTGACATGAAAGGTCCGTCGCAATGAAAGTTGTCGAAGCAGTTTCCGAAATTCTCAAGCGCGAAGGCATCACGTGTGTCATCGGATACCCCGTCAATCATGTGCTTGAATATGCCGCGGCCTTGGATATTCGGCCCATCATTGTTCGCCAGGAGCGTGTCGGGCTTCATATGGCCGATGCGATATCCCGACTGACGTCCGGCAAGCAGATCGGCGTATTTGCCATGCAGCATGGCCCTGGCGCGGAGAACGCGTTTGGCGGTGTCGCGCAGGCCTTCGGTGAGTCAGTGCCGCTGCTCGTGTTGCCGATGGGATATGCACGGCGATTGGCTCACATCCACCCGAATTTCAACTCCACCCGATCGATGGAGTCAATCACCAAGTCAGCAGAGCCAATCACCTCGGCGCGCGAAGTCACCAACGTCATGCGCCGGGCGTTTTCGCGCCTGCGCAATGGCCGTGGCGGTCCGGTCCTGGTCGAGTTGCCGAGTGACCTTTTGATGGAGGAGTTCACAGGGGAGCTCAACTATCGGCCTGTCGTGTCGACGCGCTCGGGCCCGGACGCCAACGACGTCGCACGCGCTGCTGATCTGCTTGCCGCGGCGAAGCGACCCGTAATCTTTGCCGGCCAGGGCGTCCACTACGCCGAAGCTTGGCCGCAACTCAAATCGTTGGCGGAACTCCTGGCGGCGCCGGTGTGCACAAGCCTGGAAGGCAAGAGTGCGTTTCCCGAAACGCATCCATTGAGTTTAGGTGCGGGTGGGCTCGCGATGCCGAAACAGGTCCGCACGTTTCTGGACGACGCGGACGTCATCTTCGGCGTAGGTTGCAGTTTTACGGAGTCCAATTTCTGCGTAAAGATGCCACCGGGCAAGCGCATCATTCATGCCACGCTCGATGCCATGGATCTCAACAAGGACGTTGAGATCGAGATCGGGTTGGTGGGTGATGCGGCGTTGACGTTGGATGCGCTACTGGTCGCACTGGGTGAACACGTCAAGTCGCCGCGCGACGCCGGCGCAGTCGCGCAAGAGATCAAGACCATCAATGACGCTTGGATGGAAGAGTGGCTGCCGAAGCTCAATTCTGACGACACGCCGCTCAATCCCTATCGCGTGCTTTGGGAGTTGCAGCAGACGGTTGACGTCGCCAACACCATCATTACGCACGATGCGGGAAGTCCGCGCGATCAAATCACGCCGTTCTGGAAGTCGGTTGCGCCGCTGTCCTACATCGGCTGGGGAAAGACCACACAGTTGGGTTATGGCCTGGGGTTGGCCATGGGGGCCAAACTTGCCTGTCCGGACAAGCTCTGCATCAATGTTTGGGGTGACGCGGCGATCGGGTTTACAGGCATGGATTTTGAGACTGCGGTGCGCGAACGAATCCCCATTCTGTCCATTCTTCTGAACAATTTCTCGATGGCGATTGAACTTAAGGTCATGCCGGTCTCGACGGAGAAATACCGCTCGACGGACATCTCGGGTGACTACGCCGCGATGGCGCGCGCTTTTGGCGGTTATGGCGAACGCGTCACCGAACCGGGCGAGATTGCTGCGGCGATCCGGCGTGGAACAGAGGCGACCGAGGAGGGGCAGCCGGCATTGCTTGAGTTCATCACCTCGAAGGAGGTTCAGGTCTCGCGGCAATAAAGCCAGGCTGGTTCTGCGCCAGCGCCGCGCGATCCACCTCCGCGATAGCCGGATTTGATTGCGCGCCCGGAACGCCGACTACTGGCCGTGATAAACGGGTGGGCGCTTTGCAGCGAACGCCGCTTGACCTTCGGCCCAGTCATCGCTGTCGTTGATGGCCTCGACTTGGACCCTGGCGACGGCGGCCTGCTCGGTCGGGCCCTTTGGAAGCGTTTCGAGGACAAAGCGCTTCAACATCTGTGACGGCAAGGGAGCGGTCGCAGCGATCCGCTGCGCCCAGTCCATGGCCGTTGACTGGAGATCGGCGACGGGCACGACCTTGTTGACGTAGCCAATTTCATAGGCGCGCTGAACAGGCATGTTATCCCCGACGAGTAGCAGTTCCATCGCGATCTTGTGCGGAATGCGGCTTGCGAGATTTGAGATCAAACCGCCCGAGAATCCAATCTTGACTTCGGGATATGAGAACGTCGTATTGTCGGCGGCAATCAGGATATCGCACATTGTCGTCAGCACCATGCCGCCGCCAATGCACCAACCGGCGACCGCTGCAACGACCGGTTTGTCGACCGGCACACCGATGGACGGGATGGCGCGGTAGAGATCGTGCGGTACGTTCTTAAGATCCGCGCCGGCAGAAAACGCCTTGTCACCGGCTCCGGTCAGAACTGCGACGCGGGCCTCGTCGTCAGCCATCAACCGCTTCCAGGAATTGTGCAGGCCATCCACCAGTTCGGGGTCGAGCCGATTCATGCGCTTGGCCTTGTTCATGGTGATGACGGCAACGTGCCCTTCCAAGTGGTAGGTCACGGCGTCGGGAGTATCTGGCATGGCATGTGTCCTGTTGTGCGCGAGG
>JBPCWB010000830.1:0-5551 GCA_051009955.1 Hyphomicrobiaceae bacterium
GTAACCGACCCCATGAACGGTTTGTCGGAATAGCGCATGTGCGCATAGACCATGTCGAGGTGGCGCTTGTTGACCGGAATGTCGACGGGCTCGCACACGGTGCCGCCGGAATGATGCAACGACGGCGACATGTACGTCAGTTTGACGAAGTTCTCGAAATCTTGCAGCGACGCATAGCGCCGGCCGCCGTCGAGATCGCGAACAAAGGGCGGTCCGTAGGCGGGCACGAATACGAGATTGTCGCCACCGATCTCGACGGACCGTCCGGGATTGCGCGCGTGTTGCGTGAACGTCGGACGAACGGATGCGCGAACGATCGACTTCGGCAGACCACGCGGAAAGCGCACGCGTTCGCCGTCTATGTCGGCACCTGCCTCCGACCACAGCTTGAGCACCTCTTGATCGCCACGAAATTCGATGCCGATCTCCTGGAGGATATCGTCGGCATGCTCCTCGATCTTCACCAGAGTTTCTTCATCGAGAAGATCGTAGAAAGGGATTTTGCGCGAAATGTATGGAGGCAGCAGTCCGGCAGTGCCTTGACGACTCGCGCGTCGGCCGGCGCGGCCCCCGCCTCTCCCACGTCCGCGGCCTGTATCACTCTTGGTCTCATTCGATGGCATGATGAAATCCTCGTCCATGCAGCGACGCATTATCGATTTGATAGAATCATTGCTCCGACCGCTCCCGACGGCGCCGACCGCTTCGTCGCCCGCTGCCGGCATTCTCACTTGTCGCCGGCAGCGCGACAACGCTTGAGAGGTTGACGTACGGATCATCGCGATGCGGAATCGCCATGGCCGCCACGAACTCGTTCTGGAATTCGGTTTCCACCGCGGTCTCGATCTTTTCAACGCGGCGCACCACACCTTCGATCTCGATGCGGGCGCGGCGATCCTGCAAGGCCATCCGGGCGCCGGTTCCAGCAGCGTTGCCAATCGTTTCAACATTGTCAGGTTGGCAGTCCGGGAGCAATCCCAGGATCAAGGCATACTTGGTGTCGATATGGCTGCCAAAGGCGCCGGCCAGTTTGATCTTATCGACCCGGGTCGTACCGAATTTGGTCATCAGCAAACGCGCGCCGGCCTGCAGCGCCGCCTTTGCCAGTTGGATAGCGCGCACGTCGTTCTGCGTAATCGTGATCTGCGGCGTCCCCTCGCGCAGGACAAATGCATTCACGCGCCCCATTTTGCGAATACGGCTGGAACGAGACGACGCATCCGCGTTGAAGGCGCCGTCACGATCTATGATCCCGGCGAGAAACATTTCCGCAATCGCTTCGACGACGCCTGAGCCACAGATGCCGATCACGCCTGAGATCGCGACTTCTTCGTCAAAGCCAGGTTCATCCGACCACAAATCGCTGCCAATGACCTTGTAGCGAGGTTCCAGAGTGGCTGGATCAATGCGCACACGTTCGATAGCACCTGGCGCCGCGCGCTGACCTGATGAGAGCTCCGCCCCCTCGAACGCCGGCCCGGTCGGCGAAGAGCAGGCCAGCAGCCGCTCTTTGTTGCCGAGGACGATTTCGGCGTTGGTGCCGATGTCGACGATCAATGTAACGTCGTCTTCGAGATAAGGTTTTTCCGCCAGGATCACCGCGGCCGTATCGGCGCCGACGTGACCGGCAATCAGCGGCAGCGTGTAGAGGCGAGCTTCCGAGTTCAAGTCCAGACCGATTTCCGCCGCCTTCATGGATCGCGCGGAGCCACTGGCCAATGCGAACGGCGCGCCGCCAAGTTCCGTTGGATCAATTCCGAGCAGAAAGTGATGCATGATCGGATTGCCGACCACGACGATCTCTAGGATATCAGAAGCATCCGCATCGACCTCGCGCGCCGCCTTATGGGCCAGTGAATTCAACGCTTCACGCACAGCGTCGGTGATGTCGGCATCCGAACCAGGATTCATCATGACATAGGAGACTCGGCTCATCAGGTCTTCACCGAACCGGATCTGCGGATTCATCAGCCCCGCGGACGTCAGTACGCGTCCGCGATTGAGGTCCACGAGATGACAGGCAATCGTCGTCGAGCCTAGATCAACCGCGAGGCCGAGTCGGCGATGATGACTGCCCGGCCACACGGCAATAAGCTCGGCTGGCGCCTTGCCATCGTCGTAGACAGCGACCGATATCGACCAAGTTCCCCACCGCAAGGCCTTTTGCAGGCCGACCAAAGCGGAATGCGCACAGTTCGCGACACTGACGCCGTGCTGGACCTGCAAAGCATCAAAGACACGCTCGAGATCTCCGCTAGGCTCATGCATATCCGGTTCCGCCACCGTGATGCTGTAGATGCCGACTGCAGGGTCCAGCGGCATTCGTTTGCCTTCGGCGCGCTTACGGACGACCTGGCGATGCATCTGAGAGTCCGCCGGCACATCCACGACAATATCGCCAAGAATCTCAGTCTGGCAGCCCAGCCGGCGATCGTCCTTGAGGCCGAAACGCCTGCGGAAATCCGTCTCAATGTCATTCGCTTCGGATACGTTCTCGGCGACGCTGGAAATCTGCAGCTTGGCAAATGCGCCCTCGGCGATCTCGATTTGGCAACGTCCGCAGATGGCTCGCCCGCCACAGGCCGACTCGACATAGACCCCCAATGCACGGGCGGCGTCGAGCACCGTTGTGCCTTTCGGAAAATGTCCACGGCGACCGCTGGGCATGAAAGCCACGTGAACTTCCCTGCCTGCCTCTTGGTCGCGGTCCGTCATCTAACTCGCCCTGCGCCGCCGACCTTCGCGTCTGCCGCGCCGTTCGGCGCCTGCGCTACCGTCCCCGGGTTCACGATAGGTCGATATCCAGTTCAAGCAATCGGGGTCCGTGGACATCAGGACGTTGGCGGCTCGTACCGCTTCCATCTCCTGCGGACTCATCGGGTTCATGATTGCCGAAGTCATCCCGGACGCGATCGCCATCGGCAGGAACGCACCATTGATCCCGTGCCGGTGCGGCAGGCCAAACGAAATATTCGACGCTCCGCAGGTCGTGTTGACTTTCAGCTCATTGCGCAAACGGCGAACGAGCGCGAAAACTTGCTGCCCCGCCGTCGCCATCGCACCAATCGGCATGACCAATGGATCGACGACGATATCCTCGGACTTGATGCCGAAATCAGCAGCTCGTTCAACGATCTTTCGCGCAACGTCAAAGCGGACGTCGGGATCTTCGGAGATGCCGGTTTCATCGTTTGAGATCGCTACCACTGGTACATCGTATTTCTTGACCAGCGGCAAAACTTCCTCGAGGCGCTCCTCCTCTCCGGTCACAGAATTGAGCAACGGCCGACCGTTGCAGACCTTGAGGCCTGCCGCCAAGGCCGCAGGAACCGACGAGTCAATGCACAGAGGCACGTCGACGAGCCCTTGAACGAGCTCAATCGTCTTGGCAAGAAGAGGTGGTTCGGTTTCGTTGGGATTGACGGATGTCACACCAGCATTGACATCGAGCATGGTCGCACCGGCAGCAACCTGGGCAATCGCGTCCGCCTCGACGGTTGAAAAATCACCTGCCATCATTTCTGCCGCGAGCTTCTTGCGGCCCGTCGGGTTGATGCGCTCACCGATAACGCAGAACGGCTGGTCAAAGCCGATGAGCGCTTCGCGGGTCGCCGATGCCACAATGGTTCGTGTCATTTCAGGGGATCCTGTCGTTGTTGGATCGGCCGTCACCAATCACCATACATGCGTGTACGACAATTCACTAAGACGCAGTTTCACGGCCATGGCTAGCGACCAGTTTTGCCAGTCGTGCTTCATCGTAGTCGTTCAAAAGCTGGGCCAGCACGTCATCAGCGACCGCTTCGAGATCGCCTCCGCACACAACGGGCTCACCCTGGCGCCAATCGGCCAAGTAAGCATCCGAGTCGTGAGCACCGCTGCGCATGGCTGCCCGGTCGATCGCTTCGGTAAATGTCAACGGTAGTTCTCGCTTCGCCGTCGACCGCCCTTCGCGCACGGCCAGCATTGCCGGGATGTCCCGCCAGTAAGTAATACGCAGCGTTGCCATCAACTTGATCCCTGTGAGCCCACGCGCTTGGATGCGCACATCTCCGAAGAAAGAGCAGCCCCCCGTAGCTGGGCCGGTCCAATCGCATCAACTGACTGCGTTTTGCAAGATATAGCTGGTCGCCGGGCCGCCAGTGGTATCGTCGCCATCGCTCGTTTGAGCGTCAGGCAGATACGGAGGCGTGAACCTGTCGGCAAGGACGGCGCCCAAATCACCATAGCCGGTAAAGCGGCGTTCATAGCGCAGCCCGAGACGCATCGCGGCCGCTTCCGCGCGCCGGTCGAGTTCGCTGTCATCGGACTGAGCGAGATAGACCAGCTTTTCGTAATGGCCGAAATAACTACTGACGAGTTCCGGCCAGCGATGGAGGCCGAGCGGCCTGACCACGAAACTGTCGAACTGGCGCGCCAGAAAATCGGTTAAGTAGAACGTCGTTATGTCGTCCTCAGCTTTGCTGTCAAAAATCTCGTTGCCGGTGAAGAAACTGTAGCAATGAGGGCCAGGAATACGTTCAACGCCTTCTTGCTGCAGCATGGCATCCAGTTGTCCGCCCGTGCCGCAATCGCCGTAAATGACGAAGATGCTGGCATAATCCTCGCGGAACTGGTGGATCGTCTTTCTGACCGCCTCGGTAATCGCCGTCGGCTGCATGTGCAGGTCGGCGGGCAGACACTTCAATTCGAGATGATTGAGCCCGCCATGTTCGATAACTGACAGAATCTCTCGTGCCACGGCACCACAGCCGATGAGAAGAACGCGATTTTCGGCGGGCGCGAGATCGAGAGCCATCAGACCTGGGCTCCCGCCCGAATGTTGTGCCGCCGCGCCAGAAAATCCGTCGCCGTCTCAACCGCAACAGCAGCGTCACGGCAGTAGGCGTCAGCACCGATCGCCTTGCCGAACTCCTCATTCAGCGGTGCGCCGCCGACCAACACGACGTAGTTGTCGCGAATGCCCTTTTCGACCAGCGCGTCGATCACGACCTTCATATAGGGCATTGTCGTTGTCAGCAGCGCCGACATACCGAGGATATCGGGTTTGTGCTCTTCGAGCGCTTCGAGATAACTCTCTACCGGGTTGTTGATCCCGATATCGATGACGTCGAAGCCGGCGCCCTCCATCATCATGGTGACGAGGTTCTTGCCAATGTCGTGGATGTCGCCCTTGACGGTGCCGATCACCATCTTGCCCAGCTTGGGGGCACCGGTCTCCGCCAACAGAGGGCGCAGGATATACATCCCAGCCTTCATCGCATTGGCTGATCGCAAGACCTCGGGCACGAATAAAATGCCGTCCCGGAAATCGATCCCGACGATCCGCATCCCTTCGACCAGCGCTTTGGTAAGCACGTCATAGGGCGCCCAACCGCGCTCCAGGAGGATGTTCACACCCTCCTCGATCTCTTCCTTAAGACCATCATAGAGATCGTCGAACATCTGCTCGACAAGCTCATCATCACTCAAAGACCGCAGATCGATATCGTCGTCGCTCATCGGCGAAGCCTCCATCGGGGCATTCGCCCGGTGGCACCAAGCAGCAGGG